>NZ_VSCV01000067.1:0-2565 GCF_047459355.1 Limnochorda sp.
TCCCCACCGGGAAAGACGAGACCGAGCTCCCGGCCCAAACGTCGGCCTGCCGCTCCAGCCTCGAGCCGGGCGCCCTGACAACCTTTGGCCTGACAGGTATAATTGAGATCCGAGCTTCGTACGGACAACCCCGGAGGTGCTCCTCTTGCTGAAGACGTCCGTCTCCGGCCGGGACGCGCCGCGAGCCCTGCTCTTCGACCTGGACGGCACGTTGATCAACGTCGATCTGGAGCGGTTCCTCAAGGAGTACGCCAAGCTCCTGGCCGAGGCGTACGCGCCACGGGTGCCGCGTGAGCTGTTCGGCCCTGCCTTTATGGCAGGAGTGACAGAGATGCTGGAGGGCCGTCCGGACCGGTCCAACGCCCAGCGCTTCTTCGACACCTTCTGCCAGCGGGTGGGGATCGACGAGGCGTGGGCCCGGGAGCAGGCGGAGTGGTTCTACACGGAGAAGTATCCGTCCCTCCGCCCCCTGGTGGAGCCCATCCCCGCCGCCCCTGAGGTCGTGGCGGAAGCCCGGGCCCGGGGCTGGCTGGTGGTGGTCGCCACCCAACCCCTCTTTCCCCTGACGGCCATCGTCCAGCGGATGGAGTGGGGCGGCTTGGACCCCGAGGCCTTCGACTACATCACCCACATGGAGGCCTTCCACGCCTGCAAGCCAAGCTCCCACTTCTTCGAGGAGCTCTGCCAAACCATTGATGTTCCGCCGAGCCGTTGCGTCATGGTGGGCAACGATGTGCACGACGACATGCCGGCGGCCAACGTGGGGATCGCCACCTTCTTAGCCAAGGACTTTCTCCTCCGGGCGGACCACCCGGCCCCGCCGCCCCGGGCCGAGGGGAGCTTGGCAGACCTGCTCCGGCTCATCCAGACGGGCGAGCTGGAGCGGTGGATCGCCTGACACCAGGCCACCCTTCCAACACCTGGCCAAAGGGTGGGCGGTATGGCGGCTTTGGTGGGAGGGAGACTAGGTCCGCTCAGGACGTGCCGTGCCCTGGCAGTCGTACCGCCGGAGGTGGTCTCCCATGCCATCCAGCCGTCGCCCTCCCCAGGCTCGTGGAAAGGTCCCGGTCCTTGCCCGGTGGGCCCGCCGGGTGCAAGGGGTCCTCTTCTGGACCACCCTGTTGGGTTCGGCCGCGTACACCGGCTACCGCCTGGCGGCCCGCCCCTACCGGCCCGTCAACCCACGGTTGGCCCGGTTCCTCGGGCGACACTTCCTGGAAGCCACCGGCCCGTGCCTGGCCGTCACCGCCAGCCCCCTCCAGCTCGAGCGGTATGCCGGCGGGACCCTCCGCCGCCTGGTGCTGGCGGGCGTGCCGGTGATCGTGGCGGTGGTCACCCCGGGCGACCTCCCCGACGAATCCTTTGCGGAGCAGGATGACGAGGCCCTGGAGGCAGCTCATCGGATCGGCTACCACCGGATCCAGATGCTGAAAGTGGCCACCCCCTTCGAGGCCCGGAGGGTGGCGGAGCAGTTGGAGACGGTGTGGACCGACGTCGAACCGGAAGTGGTCTTGGCCTTCGATCCTCTCGATCCTGTGGCCGGACCCGACCTGGCGGCCGAGCAGATCTGCGGTGAAGCCGTCCTCCGGCTCGCGGAGCGCCTGGACCGGGAACGACAGGTGAAGCTGGCCTTCTGCGGCACCCGGCGGCCCAATGCCCTGGTGGATGTCACCCCCATCCTCACCGACAAGATCCAGGCGGTGCTGAGCCACCGGACCGAGCTTGCCCTGCCTGCCTTGGCCGTCAACCTGGGTCTCCGCCTGATGAGCCGCCTGCCCGACCTCCGGCGCTCCTATGAAGCGCTCCGAATCGTGGACCCCAGCCGCCGTCCCTTGGGACGGGAGACAACACCGGAGCCCCGCACCGCCGTCTCTGCCCCGCCAGCCCCGCCCCCGGAGGCTCCGTCCCGGGAGCCCCGTCGGGCCGTGGTCCGCACCCGCCTGCCCGTCGCCGAGAACCCCTCGGACGGCCTGGCCGCCGACGGCGAGCGGGCTGACGGATTCCGCCCCGCCTGGGCGGGCGCGCGCCCCACCGACCCCGAATCCTAATCGGATCCCGGACCAACGGAGGAGCTGCTCCCGCTCTTTTCGAAGCCTACCTCCAGCCAGGTTCTGGGATCGCGCTCAGCGAGCCCTCAGGCCTGGTCACCCATCACGAGCGAGGTGAAGGGCCTTGGCGATCGCAGCCGTGAGCATCACGCCCCTGGGCACGGGAACCACCAGTGTGGCACCCTATGTCGCCGCGGCCGAGCGGGCCCTCCGGGAAGAACCGGGGCTCCGGGTGGAGCTGAACGCCATGTTTACCCTGTTGGAGGGCGACCTGGATGCCATCTTCCGGGCCATCCGCCGGGCGCAGGAGGCCGTGGTGGAAGCGGGCGCCCAGCGGGTCTCGACAGTGATCAAGATCGACGACCGCCGGGACCGGGTGGCCACCATGGAGGAGAAGGTGGCCCGGGTGGAGCAGCTCCTGCAGGACGGCTGATCTCCGGCCGTTACCCTCGAGCGGGCGGCGGTACCAGGGCTCCCGGGAGCCTGGCTTCAGAAACCGCCGCCCCCTCCGCTCTCC
>NZ_VSCV01000068.1:0-2556 GCF_047459355.1 Limnochorda sp.
GCGCGTGGTGGATGCCTAGGCGCGGGCAGGCGATGAAGGACGTGGCAAGCTGCGATAAGCCGAGGGGAGCCGCAGGCGGGCTGAGATCCTCGGATGTCCGAATGGGGGAACCCGGCGGGCGTAGTGGCCCGTCATCCTGGGGCGGAAGTCTCAGGAGGCCAACCCGGGGAACTGAAACATCTCAGTACCCGGAGGAAGAGAAATCAAGCGAGATTCCCTGAGTAGCGGCGAGCGAAAGGGGAGGAGCCCAAACCGGGGGCCTTGAGCTCTCGGGGTTGTGGGGCCGGTGCGGGGCGAGTCCCGCGGCCATGGTCGTGCGAGTCGAAGCGGTCTGGAACGGCCCGCCGTAGGAGGTGAGAGCCCTGTAGGCGAAGCATGGACGTGGCGGTGGCACCGGTACCCGAGTAGGTCGGGGTTCGAGGAGCCCTGGCTGAATCTGGGGGGACCACCCTCCAAGGCTAAATACTCGCCCGCGACCGATAGTGCACGAGTACCGTGAGGGAAAGGTGAAAAGAACGCCGGGAGGCGAGTGAAAGAGAACCTGAAACCGTGTGCCCACAAGCGGTAGGAGCCTGGGGTGCGGCTTCGGCCGTGCTCTTGGGTGACTGCGTGCCTTTTGCATTATGATCCGGCGAGTTGCTCCTCACAGGCGAGGCTAAGGCCTTCAGGGTCGGAGCCGGAGCGAAAGCGAGTCTGAACAGGGCGTTGTGAGTCTGTGGGGGCAGACCCGAAACCGTAGCGATCTACCCATGGCCAGGCTGAAGCTGGGGTAAAGCCCAGTGGAGGGCCGAACCGGTGTGGGTTGAAAACCGCTCGGATGAGCTGTGGGTAGGGGTGAAAGGCCAATCAAGCTCGGAGATAGCTGGTTCTCCCCGAAACGTATCTAGGTACGGCCTCAGGGCGATCTCTTTGGGAGGTAGAGCACTGCATGGGCGAGGGGGCTTCACCGCCTACCGACCCCAAGCAAACTCCGAATGCCCAGAAGAGGGACCCTGGGAGACAGGGCACGCGGGCTAATCTGCGTGCGCGAGAGGGTAAGAACCCAGACCGTCGGCTAAGGTCCCGGAGTGCAGGCTGAGTGGAGAAGGAAAGGATGTGGGTTTGCCGAGACAGCTGGGAGGTTGGCTTAGAAGCAGCCATTCCTTTAAAGAGTGCGTAATAGCTCACCAGTCGAGTGAACCTGCGCCGAAAATGGTCGGGACTAGGAAGCCTGCCACCGAAGCCACGGACGGGCGGATCTTTGGATCCCTCGTGGTAGGGGAGCGTCGTCACTGCAGCGAAGGTGAGCCGAAAGGCGAGCTGGAGCGGTGGCGAGTGAAGATGCCGGAATGAGTACGCGCGAAGCGGGGGGAGGATCCCCGCCACCGAAAGCCTAAGGGTTCCGGAGCCAGGGTCATCCGCTCCGGGTCAGCCGGCCCCTAAGCCGAGGCCGAGAGGCGTAGGCGATGGGAAACGGGTGAATATTCCCGTGCCGGGACGTGTGCGTCTGACCGTAAGGGGGGACGCGGAAGCAGAAGGACCGTCGGGGGCTGGAGTTTCCCGATGGAACGGCGTAGCCTGGCCCCGTAGGCAAATCCGCGGGGCTAGAGGTGAGACCGGATCCCAAGACGGAAGGGCAACCGGACGTCAAGGGTCCTCGAGGCTGGCCGCCAAGAAAAGCCTCGTACGGGAGTGCACGTTCCGACCGTACCGCAAACCGACACAGGTAGGCGAGGCGAGAAGCCTAAGGTGCTCGAGTGATCCGTGGAGAAGGAACTCGGCAAACTGACCCCGTAACTTCGGGAGAAGGGGTGCCCCCGGTAGGTGAGGATCCTGCGCGGATCTGAGCCGGAAGGGGCCGCAGAGAATCGGCCCAAGCGACTGTTTAGTAAAAACACAGGTGCCTGCGAAGAGGACGACTCGACGTATAGGCACTGACGCCTGCCCGGTGCCGGAAGGTTAAGGGGAGGGGTTAGCACGTCTTCGGAGGTGCGACGCTCTGAACCGAAGCCCCGGTAAACGGCGGCCGTAACTATAACGGTCCTAAGGTAGCGAAATTCCTTGTCGGGTAAGTTCCGACCTGCACGAATGGCGTAACGACTTGGGCGCTGTCTCCTCCACGGGCTCGGCGAAATTGGAGTATCGGTGAGGATACCGATTACCCGCGACAGGACAAAAAGACCCCGTGCACCTTTACTGCACCCTGCCGCTGGGTTTCGGCGTTGCGTGCGTAGGATAGGTGGGAGCCGGTGAAGGAGGGCCTCTGGGCTCTCTGGAGGCGACGGTGAAATACCACCCTCGTAGCGTTGGAGCCCTAACGAAGCCGCCTGAAGCGGCGGCTCGGACCCCGGCAGGCGGGCAGTTTGACTGGGGCGGTCGCCTCCTAAAAGGTAACGGAGGCGCGCAAAGGTGCCCTCAGCGCGGTCGGCAATCGCGCGTCGAGTGCAAAGGCAGAAGGGCGCCTGACTGTGAGACCGACAGGTCGAGCAGCTGCGAAAGCAGGCCTTAGTGATCCGGTGGTCCCGCGTGGAAGGGCCATCGCTCAACGGATAAAAGGTACGCCGGGGATAACAGGCT
>NZ_VSCV01000069.1:0-2429 GCF_047459355.1 Limnochorda sp.
CGGGCCGCCTGGCCCTGGACCCGGAAGCGCTGGTGATCGATCGCATCCGGGATGTCCTGCGGGGGTATGCCTTCGCGGTGGGGACGGGACGGGGCTGAACCGGTATCCGGGGCCGGCTTCCCGGAGGCCCAGCAGGACGCCTAGGCCAGCACCACCCGGATGCCCAGACTCTGGAAAGGTTTCACCAGCTCGGGTGGGGCGCCCGAGTCGGTGACGAGGATGGTGAGCTTATCGACGCCGGTAATGAGCGCCGGCGTCACCTTTCCCAACTTGCTGTGGTCGGCGACCACCATCACTTCCCGGGCGCATTCAATAAAGGTGCGGTTCACGTGGGCTTCCAGATGGTTGTACGTGGTGAGGCCGTGCTCGACGGAGAGCCCGTCCACGCCCAGAAGAGCCAGGTCGAAACGGAAGTCCCGGATGGTCTGGACGGCGATATGGCCAATCATCTCGTAAGACCGACTCCGGAGGGTCCCGCCCGTCACCACCACGTCCGTCTCGGGGGAGGCGGCCAGCTCCGCAGCGACCGTCACCGCGTTGGTCACCACCGTGAGTCGCTTCCCCCGGAGGGCCCGGATCACCTGAGCGATGGTGGTGCCGCCTGAACAGCCGATCACCCAGCCGGGTTCGATCAGCTCGGCGGCGGCCACACCGATTCGGCGCTTCTCAGCCAGATAGGCGGTCACTTTGAAGGGGTAGGGGAGCTCGTCCTGATCATCGGCCAGGGTGGCCCCGCCCCGAATGCGGCGGATCAGGCCCCGCTCCTCCAGCTCTCGCAAGTCCCGCCGGACCGTGGCTTCCGAGACACCGAGCAGGTTGACAATCTCCTCCACGGTGATGGAGCCACGCCGGCCGAGCTCGCTCAAGATCTGTTCATGCCGGGCAGGTTTGATCATTGTTGATCACGCCCCCATCATAACACGGCCCCATTTGGAGGGCAATCGTTCATTGTTCGGTCAGTAAAATATCAAGATCAATCATATATACGTTGACTCCTGATCGAACACTGGGGTATTCTGGTGACAACCGAGCAGGTTCGGGGTCGGCTCAAGCCCCGGCCTGCCCATCCCGTTGGGCGGAGGGGGTAGCATGGCAGGCACCCAGCTGGTGGTGGGTGTCGATGTGGGAGGTACCAATGTGCGGGCGGCGGTCTTCGACGTCCACCACTGGCGGTGGCTGGCCCCGCCGCGCCGGCAGGCCGTGGCCGAGGGCGGGGACCGGCTGATGGACCTGGTGGCCGAGACGGTCCGCGCGGCGGTGGACGACGCCGGTCTCGGGTTGGAAGCGATTGGCGCGGTTGGCGTGGGATTTCCTGGGATTGTGGATCCTGAGGCGGGAGCGTCCCGCCACGCGGTGAACCTTCCCCAGTGGAAGGGCGGTCCCGTCCGGGAGTGGCTGGAGGCCCGCCTGGGTCGTCCGGTGCGGGTGGAGAACGATGTCCGGGTGGCCGGCCTGGGCGAGTTCCTCCTGGGAGCGGGGCAGGGCCGCCGGAGCCTGGTCTACATCAGCGCTGGCACAGGCCTTGGCGGCGCCCTCTTTGCGGAAGGCCGGCCGTGGCGCGGGGCCACCTTTCAGGCCGGCGAGATGGGCCACATGATCCTCGACCCCTCGGAGAACGCGCCCCTCTGCCGGTGCGGGCGGCGGGGCGATGCGGAGAGCTACCTGTCGGGCCGGGCCATCGAAGAGGCCGCCCGGTCGTCCCTCCGTCGAGACCTGTCCGCGAGCGAGGCTTTGGAGGCTGGGCAGGCGGGAGATCACCCGGCTCATCGTCTGCGGGCCCAGGTGACGAGGTACCTCGCCCTCCTTCTATCCAACCTGCAGATGCTCCTCGACCCCGAGGTCCTGGTGGTCGGCGGGGGATTGGGGGTCCACCCCGCTTACCCGGTGGAGGAGGCGGGCCGGGCGGCCTGGGGGCAGGACGCCCGGGCGGGGGAGGGCGGGCCCCAGGTACGTCGAGCGGTCCTGGGAGCCCACTCGGGCTTGTATGGGGCCGCCCTCCTGGCTGCAGGCTGGGACGGGCTCCAGGGAGCCCCTTGCCCGGGCCCGGCGACGGGTTCCCCGGGGGCTTGAGGAGGAGGGACACGCCATGGATCGTCTTCGCCTGCGCCGGGAGACCCCGCGCTTCACCGTCCCTGAAGGGTGTGAGCCTGTTGAACCCCGCTACGATCTGGTGGTGATCGGCGGCGGTCTGGCTGGCCTCTCGGCCGCCATCCAAGCGGCCCGGCTCGGCTGCCGGGTCTGCCTCATCCACAACCGCCCCGTGCTGGGCGGGAACTTCAGCTCGGAGGTCCGGATGCAGATCGCCGGCGCCGCCGCCATGGGGCGGGGGTACGAGCGGTTCGCTCGGGAGACGGGGATCGTGGAGGAGCTCGGCACCGAGGCCCGCTGGAGCCGCTGGCACCACCGGGATGTCCACCTGGAGCCCATGC
>NZ_VSCV01000003.1:0-132479 GCF_047459355.1 Limnochorda sp.
GACGCCCAAGAGACCATTCCTCCCTTCCGTGGCGCGAACGCCCTGGCCGCCCGGCTAGGGACGGCCGGGCGCCCCCGGGAGGGGCCGGATCCCGTTACTGGGAGCGGGCCGCCCGCTGGCGGAGGAGGCGGCGGAGGATGGGGGTGGCTTGGTCCAGACCCTGGGCGCCGGCCAGCACCAGGATCTCCCCGGGCCGGACCGTGGCCAGGGCCGCCTCCACCGCCGGCTCCAGCTCCAGGTGGTACTCGGCCAACACCCCTGCGTGGGCCAGCTCTTCCCGGAAGGCCTGCCATTCCCCAGGCTGGACCGCGTCCTTGGGATGGACGGCCTCGGTGGAGGCGGTGACCACCACGTGGCGGATGGGAAGATCCCGGACCCAACGGGCGATGGCGCGTGCGTTGGCCCGGTTGATCGCCTCGCCCCGGCTGCCCCGCACCGCGGTAAGGAGGACCACCCCCTCCCGGGGGACGGCGGCCAGGGAGCGGAAGAGGGCCTCGAAGCTGGCCGGGTGCCCGGTGGTGTCGTCCAGCACCCGAAATCCCCCTTCGTAAACGGGCTCCATCCGGCGCCGGGCCGGCCGGACCCGGGCCAGCCCCTGGACCACCGTCTCAGGCGACATCCCTAGGGCCAGGGCGATGGCCGCGGCGGCCGCCGCGTTCTGGCGGTTCTGCTCCCCCCAGAGGGCCAGGGGCACGGAAAAGCGGGCCGGCGGCCGCTCGCCCTCCAGACTCGGGTACGGGCCGGTGGTGGTCAAGGTCAGGGGGCCGGGGCCGGCCCCGTCGTAGAGGAGGGTGGGGACGGGAGGCAGGCGCCGGCGGGGCCGGCCACCTTTCCCGACGGCCAGGACCGGCATCTGGCCGAGGCGCTCCCCCGCCCGGCCGACCAGGTGGGGGTCGTCGCCGTTGAAGACCAGGAGGCCCCCCGGCCGGAGCTGGTCCAGGAGGCGCAGCTTGACGGCGGCGTAGTGGTCGAAGGTGGGGTGGATCTCCGCGTGCTCCCCGGGCACCAGGTTGAGGACGCAGGCGACCGAGAAGGGGAGGCCCGCCACCCGGCTCTGCAGCTGGGCATGGGAGGTCACCTCCATCACCACCACCCGGACCCCGGCCTCGGCCATCTCAGCCAGGCTCCGGTGGAGGGTGAGGGCATCGGGGGTGGTGAGCAGAGAGGCCCGGGTCTCTCCACGGAATCGGATGCCGAGGGAACCGATGATTCCCGGCTCATAGGCGGGACCGGCCGCCTGGAGGATGGCGGCGACCATCTCGGCCACGCTCGTCTTCCCCAGGGTGCCGGTAATGCCGATCACCGTCAGACGCTGGGCCGGGTGATCATAGAAGCGGGCCGCGATCTGGGCCAGGGCCACCCGGGCGTCGGGCACTTGGACCACGGGAGCCTCCAGGGCGGGGAGACGCTCGGGGGCGTCGGTCACCACCAGCACCGCGCCCGCCGCAACGGCCTCGGCGGCATGGCGGTTGCCGTCGGTCCTGTGGCCCCGGATGGCCACGAAGAGCGCCCCCGGTTGAACCTGGCGGGAGTCGTGGGTTACACTGGAAACGACCAGGTCCGGCTCAGGAGGCCGGAACCGGTCGGGGGGCACGTGCCACGGGAGGCCGTCCAGAAGCTCCACCCAGTGTTTCACCGATCATCCCCCTCTGCGACCCTGCCGGCGGGTGGCGAGGGTGACGGGTTTCTAAGAGATTGGGTTTGGCCTACCGGTTATCCTCCCTCAAAGGTCGCCCTTCCCCCGGTGCGGTGGGAGGGCGTCAGCGACCATCTACCTCTGACGGGCTCAAGACGCTGGGGATCCGGTCCGATGGCTAGGAGTAGGAACCGGGTGCCTTTTTCCCCATCCTGATGCCGCCGTCCGGAGCGATCGGATCGGCCAGCGGCGTCGAGTCCTGCGAAGGAGCGTTTCTTCCCATGCGGGTCCTGGTCGTGGATGATACGGCGTTCATGCGGCTCACCTTGCGCCGAACCCTGGAGCGTTTTGGTCACGAAGTGGTCGGCGAGGCGGCGGACGGTGAAGAGGCGGTCCAGCTGTACCAGGAGCTCCGCCCCGACCTGGTTACCATGGACATCACCATGCCCAAGATGGACGGGATCACCGCCATCCGGGAGATCCGGAAGATCGATCCCCGGGCCAAGATCATCGTCTGCAGCGCCATGGGCCAGAAGCCCATGGTGATCGAAGCTCTGGAGGCGGGAGCCCAAGACTTTCTGGTGAAGCCCTTCGATGCGGAGCGGGTGCGGGAGGCCATCGAACGGTTGAACGGAGCAGTCTAAGCGCGGGCGGGTGAAGGCCTGTGGATGCGCTCCAACTGGATGCGCTGCGGGAGATGGCCACCATTGGGGCCGGGAATGCCGCCCGGGCCCTGTCCGAGCTTTACGGTGACCGGCGGGTGACGGTCCGGACGCCGGCGGTCCAGGTGGTCCCTCTGGCCCGGGTGGCCGAGGCCGTCGGCGGCGACCGGCCCGTCTCCGCGGTGGTAATGCCGGTGGCTGGAACGGGCGGCTGGATGGGCCTCGTCTTCTTCGACGACGGCTTGGAGCAGCTCTGCCGCCCTCTGGTCCCCGACAGCGAGGACGACCTGCTCCGGTCGGGCATGGTGGAGGTGGGGAACATCACCCTAACGGCTTACCTGGACGCTCTGGCCGCCTTCACCGACCGCCCGTTGCGCCCCGGCATCCCCGAGCTGGTGGAGGATTCGGCCGCCTCCTTGATGACCAGCCTGCTGGCCGCCGCCCAGCGGGTGACGGACGTCATTCTCATGGCGGCCCAGTTTGAGTTGGACGGGAGCCACCTGGAGGGTCAGCTCCTCTTCCTGCCCGAGGAGGAGGACCTGCAGGCCTTGCTCCGCCGGCTGGGGATGGACCTTTGAAGCCCCTGGCCCTTCCTCAGCCGTCCCCCTCCGAGCCCGATCCGCCTGTGATCACCGTGGGGTTGGGCGAGCTGGCCGCGGCAGCGGCGCCCGCCCGCCTGGTCACCTACGGGTTGGGCTCCTGCGTTGGTCTCTGCCTCTACGACGCTGTCCAGCGGGTGGGCGGGTTGGCCCACATCTTCCTCCCCTCGGGTGAGAAGGAGCGGGAAGGCCAGCCGGCTCTCTATGCCAACACGGGCGTGGAACGGCTGGTCCAAGCGGTGGTCGCCCTGGGCGGGGAGAGGCGGCGGCTCCAGGCCAAGATGGTTGGCGGCGCCCGGCTCTTCGCCCACTCGGACACCCTCAATGTGGGCCTGCGGAACGTGGAAGCGGTCCAGGCCGAACTCCGGCGCCTGGAGATCCCCTTGGCCGGCCGAGAGGTGGGGGGCAGCCGGGGCCGGAGCCTCCTCTTCGATCTCAGCGACGGCCGGATCCAGATCACCTCAGGCGGGCGGGAGATCGGGTGGCTGTGAGACCTCGGCTGCCGCTGGTGGTCATCGGCGCCTCGTCGGGCGGCCCGGCCACCGTCGAACGCCTTTTCCGCCAGATCGAGCCGCCCGTGCCGTGGGCAGCCGTCCTCGTCCAGCACATGCCGGCCCCCTTCACCCGGACCCTGGCCGAGCGCCTCGACCGCACCTCCCTTTTGGCCGTCCGGGAGGCCCAGGCGGGTGATGCCCTGGAGGCCGGCCAGGTTCTGGTGGCCCCAGGGGGCAGCCACCTCCTCTTCGACCGGCGGGGCAGGGTCCGGCTGGCCCAAGACCCCCCGGTCAACTTTGTCCGGCCGGCGGTGGATGTGACCCTCCAGGCGGCCGCCGCCCTGTGGGGGTCACGCCTTGTTGCCGTCATCCTCACGGGCATGGGCCGAGACGGCACCGACGGCTGCTTGGCTGTGAAACGCCACGGGGGCCAGGTCTGGGTGCAAGACCCGGCCGAGGCCATCATGCCCTCCATGCCTGAACATGTGGTGGCCAGTGGCGCCGCCGATCGGGTCCTCCCCGTGGAAGGGCTGGCCCGGGCCCTGGGCGAGCTGGCCTGGTAAGCCGGGCACCGGGCCCGTCTTCGGTGGGCTCCAGCCGCGGCGTGCTGGCAGGGAAGGAAGGATCCCGGGGCTGGTGGATCGCGCGGGCTCGGGATCAGGAGGGACCGCGTACCATCTGGCGGAGGGTCCGGGGGAGGAAGAGGCCGCCCACAGCCACCTGGAAGTAGTAGGTGATCAGCCGCCAGAGGACCACGAACCCGCCGAGCCGGTCGGCGCTCAGGTAGGGCCGGAAGAGATAGGCCAGGCCCCACTCGGCCCCGCCCGCCGCGCCGGGGGTGGGGATCAGGTTCTGCACCAGGTGGAAGTTGAGGTGGGCGAAGACCGCGTCGAGCCAAAGGGGCGCGCCCGGGCCTGCGTCCACGGCCAACCCCAGGGCGGTGAGGATGAGCGGGCCCACGCTTAAGTAGGCCGCCCAGTAGATCAGGTTGAGCACCAGGTTGACCACCACCGGCGCCCGGCCCCGCCGGCGGAGCCGCCGGATGGCCCGGGTGTGCTGGGCCACCTGGGCGGCCAAGGCCCGCACCAGGCGGGTGAGGCTGGGCCGCCGGTCCTCCCGCTTGAGCCGCTGGCTCAGGCGGTAAAGGCCCCGGGCGGCAAACCGGGGGGCGAGCAGGGTGGTGACCGCCAAGAGCCCGCCCATCACCACCCAGATGCCGACGCCCACCAAGAGGATGGAGGCGGTGCCCCCCGCCGGCGCGTACCCGATGAGGAGGGCCCAGGCCAGCGCGCCCAACATGGCGACCGTCAGCACATTGAGCACCGTGTCAAAGAGGTTGGCGGCCAAGGCGACGCCCCACTCCACCCCCCGCCGGCCCATGGCGTAGACGAAGAAGGGGAAGCCGCCGCTGGCGGTGGGGGTGACCCCGCTGACGAAGAGGCTGGCCACAAAATCGGTGAAGATGCCGAAGAAGGAGGCCCGCTGCCCCAGGGTCCGCACCAGGAGCCACACCCGGAGGCTCCGGACCGCCCAGCTCGCGATCAGGGCGAGGGCCGCGGCCAGGAGCCACCCGGGCCGCACCTGCCGGAAGAGACTCTCCAGGGGCCCCGTCTCGTGGACGATCCAGGCCAAGCTGGCAGTGGTTAAAGCGAGGGCCAGCAGGGTCTGGCCCAGGAGGCGGCGGGGGCTGGTCACCTCGCGCGGTTCACGCCGAGGGCTCAGCCACACTCGGGCCTGCTCTCCTCCTGCATCCCGATGCGCGCCCACGGAGCTCCCTCCCCTCCCGCCGCCCCTCCTTAGGGTCTGGTCAAGGGCCCACATCCGCCTCTGGGAACGCCCGGCAATGCCCGCAGGCCCGGGGCAGCTGATCCCATTCCAGTTCACCGGCCAGCCGCCCCCCCGGCCTGCCTCCCTGCCCCAGGGTCCGGGGAGCCCGGCCTTGGTCACCCGATTAGGTATCGGCGGGCGAGCCTCCTTCTTCACAGAACCCCTTCCCGTCACCGCCCCCGAGGCGGAGCCCCAGGCTCGAGCCGCCCCGGGGCCGTTGGGCCTGGGGCCTCCGCCGGCCCTTCGATTGACGCCCTATCCGGGAACCTTTATCATGAGGGCGGAGGTACCCGCACGGGTATCAGCGGGACGCGAAGAGGGGGGCGAGGGTATGGAGATCCATGCGAAGCACGCGGGTGGCATGACCTTTCTGGCCCGGGGCGGGAGCAACCACTGGGTGGTGATGGACAGCGACCCCGCGGTGGGGGGCGACGATGCCGGGGCGCGTCCCATGGAGCTCCTCCTGATGGGTCTCGCCGGTTGCACCGGCATGGATGTCATCTCCATCCTCCGGAAGAAGCGGGTGGCCGTGGAGGGCTTCGAAATCCGGGTCCACGGCGACCGCCGGGAGGAGCACCCCAAGGCCTTCACCAACATCGAGATTGAGTACATCTTCATCGGCCGCGATCTGCCCCGCCATCACCTGGAGCGGGCGGTCGAGCTCTCCCAGGAGAAGTACTGCGGGGCCGCCGCTACCTTGCGGGCCGCGGCGACCATCAGCCACCGGATCACCATCCGGGAGCCGGAAGAGGCGGAGACGGAACAGGTCAGGGCGTGAGCCTCAGGCTCACGCCCCGTCTTTCTGGCCAGCTGGCCGGCCTCGGGGGCCGGGCTCTTGACAAGGACGGGCCCCTTCCCTATCATGATCTCGCGCAGATACCATACAGGGTATAGGTATAAGAGGAGAGGACATCGGTGGCTCGTGTGACGGTCTACTCCACCCCGACGTGTCCCTGGTGTCACGCGGTGAAGCGGTACCTCCGGCAGCGGGGCGTCCCCTTCCGGGATGTGGACGTCTCCCGAGACCGCCGGGAGGCGGAGCGGATGGTCCACAAGTCGGGCCAGACGGGGGTGCCCGTGGTGGAGATCAACGGCCAGATCATCGTCGGCTTTGATCGGGCCCGGATCGACCGGGCCTTGAGCCGGCTCCCGTGAGCCGCGGCACAGCCGCAGCTCCAAACCGAATGAAGGAGGCGGTGGTCCATGGAGATTCAACCCTTGGACGACCGGGTGCTCGTCCGCCAGGTGAAGCCTGAGGAACGCTCGGCCGGCGGGATCTACCTGCCCGATGTGGCCCAGGAGAAGTCGGCTCAGGCGGAAGTGGTCGCCCTGGGGACCAGCGAGGAGGCGTGGCCTTTCCAGGTGGGCGACCGGGTGATCATCGACAAGTACGCGGGAACGGAGATCCGTCTGGGAGGGGAGACCTACACCATCCTCCAGCGGCAGGACGTGCTGGCCAAGGTCAAGGCCTGATCACCCGGCCCCACCGGGGAGCAGGAGTCGGCGGCCCGGCAGGGAAGTTGGCCCGTGGGGACCCGAAGGGCGGGCCCAAAGGAGGGGCCACGGTGGAGCGGCACGTCGCTGGGGGATGGGCCGGTGCCGCCGGCGAGCCAGCCAGCCGGCCCGAAAGCCACTTGGCCGTGCGCGGGTTGGTCAAGACCTTTGGCGCCACCCAGGTGTTGCACGGGGTCACCTTCCAGGTGGCCCGGGGCGAGATCGTCGCCATCCTGGGCCCCAACGGCGCCGGCAAGACCACCACCCTGAAGACCATCGCCGGGCTCCTGCGTCCCACCGCCGGCCAGGTTTGGGTCGCCGGCCGGCCCCACACCCATCCCGAGGCCCGGCGGGCCTTGGCCCTGGTGCCCGAGGTGCCGGCCGTCTACGAGCTCCTGACCACCTGGGAGCACCTGGAGTTCATCGCCCGGGCCTTCGCCCTGGACGGCTGGCAGCCAGAGGCCGAGGCCCTGCTCCGCCGGTACCACCTCTGGGAGAAACGGGATGCCCTGGCGGCCACCCTCTCCAAAGGCCAGCGGCAGAAGCTCCTCATCTGCGGCGCGCTCCTCCACCAGCCGGAAGTCTTTCTCTTCGACGAGCCCCTGGTGGGGCTGGACCCGGCCGCCCAGCGGGACCTGAAGGACGCCCTGCGGGCCCTTCGGGACCAAGGGGCGGCCATTCTGGTGAGCACCCACATGCTGGAGACGGCCGAACGGCTCTGCGACCGGGCCCTGGTCCTGCACCGGGGGCGGGTCATCGCCGAGGGGGGGCTCGACGCTCTGCGGGCCCAGTTCCGCCTGGCGGGCGACGCCTCCCTGGAGGATATCTTCCTCGAGGCGACGGGCGAGGGGTTGGAAGGCGGGTGAAGCCCCAGACCTTTCGGACGAGCTGGCGCGCCCTGGTCTTCCTCGACGGACGGCGGGGCTGGAACCGGCTCCGGCGCCTGCTCCACCGGCCCTTCTGGCTCCTCGTCTCCGCTGGGTTCGGCGTGGGCCTGGTCCTCCTGATCCTGCAGGTCGGGGCGGCCTGGGGGATGGAGGGGGCGGCCGGCGCCCCGGGTCCCGGCGACCCGGGCCCTTGGCTGGGGCTGGTCGCGCTCTGGGTGCTGCTCTCCCTGGGAACCCGCCTTTGGGGCGCGACGACCCGGTCGCCCATTCCCGTCACCAACGCCGACGCGGTGCTCCTTTTCCCCAGCCCCGTCTCCAGCCGGGTCCTGGTCCTCTACCACGTGGCCCGCACGGGGCTTCACCGGCTGGTCGCCCAGGTCCCCTTCTGGCTCCTGTGGCTCCTCCTCTTCCGCCGGGCAGGGGTGGCGGTGCACGGGCAGGGGCTCCTCGCCTTCTTCCTTCTCATGCTCTTGGTCGGGCTCTGGGGGGACGGGCTCCACACGGTCGCCTGGCTGGCCCTGGAACGGGCGCCCCAGGGCGAGCGGATCCGCCGGTACCTCCGGCGAGGTCTGGTCGGCGGGGCCCTTCTCATCCTCCTCGGACTGGCCTGGCCTCTCGTTGCCCAGTGGGGAGCGGGCCTGGACGGGGGCCAGGCGGTCCGGCTCCTCTTGGCCCGGGCCCAGCCTCTGGCCCAGGTACCTCCGCTCGGCTGGGTCGTCGCCCTCATGGAGACCGCGGTGGGAACGGGCGGGTGGCCTGGGGCGGCCCTCGCCGGCGCCCTGGCCCTGGTGGGGGGGCTCTGGCTGGCCGCCTGGCACCTGGGCGAGGGGTACTATGAGCCCTTGGTTCTCCAGGGTGAAGCCGATGCCCGGCTGGCCCAGGCGGTCAGCTCGGGGAACGTGGACGTGCAGGGGGTAGCCGTGGCCCACCTGGGCGTCACCGAACGGGTGGCCCGGGTCCGGGCCCTGCCTTGGGGAGGCCGCGGAGCCTGGGCGTTGTTCTGGCAGCAGGCCAACCGCTGGCTCCGCCTGGAGTTGGGCACCTGGCGCTGGGGCCTGGTGGTCTTCGGCCTCGTGGGCGGCCTCCTGGGCTTCTTGGTCCGGGTCGGCCTCCCGTCCGGCGCCCTCTGGCTGGTCCCCTGCGGCCTGGCTGTCCTGAGCGCCCCCTGGGGGTACCTGGCGGAAGAGCTCCGGCGTCCCTACATCTACCTCATCCCGGATGCTTCCTGGAAGCGCCTGGTGGCCGCCTCTCTGGTCACCGCGGCCGATCTCTTTCTGTCGTACACCGTCCTGATGGTGGTGGCCATGCTTCTGGCCTGGCCCGGCCTCTCCCGGCTCCTGGCGGGCCTGCTGGCGCTCTTGGCGGCGAGCTGGCTGGCCCAGGGAGCCCTGGCCCTCAGCAGCCTTCTGGTCCCCGCGTGGGTGGGCCGGTGGGTCCGAAGCCTGCTCCAGAGCCTGGTGGCCTTGGCTGGGCTCATCCCTGGGGCGGCGGCCGGGTGGCTGGTCGAAGTCCGGGGTGGAGGCGAGGTCGTGGGCCTGGCCGCCGGCAGCCTGGTCACCTGGCTGGTGGGCGGCCTCCTGATGGCTCTGGCCTCCGCCTTCTTCCAGCGTGCGGAGATGGCCGAGTAGGAAGGGTCCCTGGGCCCGGCCCCCCGCCCCTGGTATAATACAGATCGAATGAATGCGACTGATCACCATTCCCGATCCCGCCCATGCCGGGTCGGGCGGAGGTTCACCAGCTCATGCGCCCACGCGTCCACCTCGTCCTGGCCCTCGCCGTGCCCCTGGTGATCGTCTTGACGGGTCTGGCCGCCAGCTTCGCCTACCAGGCGAGCCTGGACCGCCGGGCGGCGTTGGGCCGCCCCGCGCCTCCCTTTGAGCTGACGACCCTGGACGGCGGGAAGGTGACTCTGGACGAGCTCCGGGGCCGGGTGGTCTTCCTCAACTTCTGGGCCAGCTGGTGCGGGCCGTGCCGGGACGAGGCGCCCGACTTGCAACGGTTCCACGAAACCTACGGGGACCAGGTGGTGCAGATCGGCATCAATTACCGGGAGGCGGAGGACCACGCCCGGCCCTTCGTGGAGGCCTTCGGCCTCACCTTCCCCATCGCCCGGGATTGGGACGGCCGGGTGGCGAGCGCCTACGGCCTGCGAGGGGTCCCCGAGAGCTGGTTTATCGATCCCGACGGCGTCGCCCGGGTCCACTGGCCAGGGCCCATGCGGTACGAGCAGATGGAGGCGGCCTACCAGGAGACCTTGGCCGCCTGGCGAGCGGCGGGAGGCGGCTCCCATGAACCGTAACCTCGGCCGGTGGCTGGTCTTGGCCCTGCTGGCGGGAGCCGTCGCCTGGACGGTGCTCAGCTTCAACCATCTGGGCGAGGGGGTGCGGGTCGGTGAGCCTTTGCCCCTCCCCGCCCTGCCCCGCTGGGGCGGCGGCACCCTGGATCCGGCCGCGCTCAGGGGCCGGCCGGTCTTGATCCGCCTCTCCTCCCGGGCGTGCACCTTCTGCTCCAACGACTTTCAGGTTCTGGAGGCGATCCAAGCCCGGTACGGCACCCGCCTGGCCGTGGTGGCCGTCGAGGTGGAGAGCGGCGCCACCGAACTGGACCAGGCCTTGGCGGGCTTCCAGCCCTCCTATCCCATCCTCCTTGACGGAGACGGCCGGGGGACGGCAGGGTGGCCGGTGAAGAGCCTGCCCAGCCTCATCCTCCTGGACCGGACGGGCCGGCTTCACGCCATCCACGCGGGCGAGGCGCGGACCGCGGACGTGGACAAGCTGGTGGGGCCGCTCTTCCCCACCCCCCCAGTGCCGGGCTCGGCCCGCTTCCACGACCAGTTCCGGGAGGTGGCCCTCCAGATCCGCTGCCAGGAGTGCGAGGGCCTCTCGGTCTGGGAGTCTGATGCGACGTCGGCCTGGATCGCCCGGGCCGAGATCGAGGCGCGCCTGGTGGACGGGTGGACGCCCGATGAGATCGTCCACTGGTTCGAAGATCGCTACGGGCTCTGGATCCTCATGAGCCCGCCCGCCCGGGGAGGCCTCCGGTGGGTCTGGCTCGCCCCGTGGCTGGTCCTGCTGGCCGGCAGCGGGCTGGCCTGGCGTTACCTCGCCCGGCGGGCCATGCCGGTGCCCCAGGGGCCGGATCCGGAGGCGGCGGAACCCCTGCCCGACGAGGTGGCGCGCCGGCTGCGGGAGTATCTCTAGCTCGTGCGGGCGGGCCCCGTGGGGCGGGGGCGAGGGGAGGCCGTGGAGTGAGCGCGGTGGAAGCTGTGGCCCTCTTGGGCGGACGGTTGCTGGACGGGAGCCTAGTGGTGGCCTGGGGGCTCACCGGTGGGCTCCTCTTGGGCTGGGCCCGGCAGAAGGCCTGGACCCACCGGGTGGCCCGGCAGGGGAGCGGGCTCCTCTGGGTGCTGATCACCGGGGCTCTGGGCCTTCTCCTTTGGGGGCTGGTCTCGGGGCAGTTTGCCCTCCGGTACGTGGCGGCCCACACGAGCCTGGACCTTTCACCCTCCTACCGGGTGACCGCGCTCTGGTCGGGCCAGGAAGGCTCCCTGCTCTTCTGGCTCTGGATCTTGGCCAGCTACACCGCCCTGGTCGCCCGGCGGACCCCCTGGGAGGCCCGCCACCTCCTGGTCCCCGCCGTCTTCACCCTCACCTTCATCACCGGCTTCTTCGCGCTCCTGGTAAGCCGGGTGGCCCCGCCCTTTGTGGTGCTGGAGCCGGCACCGGCCAATGGCCTGGGGCTCAACCCCCTCCTCCAGAACCCCTGGATGGCCCTCCACCCCGTCTTCCTCTACCTTGGCTACGTGGGGCTGGCGGTCCCCTTCGCCTTCGGCATCGCCTCCCTGGTCACCGGCGATGGAGGCGAGGTCTGGGTCCGGACCGTCCGCCGCTGGAGCCTGCTGGGCTGGCTCTTCCTGTCGGTGGGCATCCTGTTCGGCGCCCGCTGGGCGTATGAAGAGCTGGGCTGGGGCGGCTACTGGGGCTGGGACCCGGTGGAGAATGCCTCCTTCCTGCCCTGGTTGACGGCCACCGCCTTCCTCCACTCCATCATCATGCAGGAGAAGCGGGGCCTCTTGAAGCGCTGGAACCAGGTGCTCATCCAAGCCACCTTTGCCCTCACCATCCTGGGCACCTTTATCACCCGGAGCGGCATCCTCACCTCGGTGCACGCCTTCGTTGAGTCGGACATCGGCCCGTACTTCCTGGTCTTCCTTGCCGTGACGGTGGCCCTGGGGCTGGGCCTGCTCCTCTTCCGGTGGGAGGAGCTGAAGGATGAGCGGGCCATCCTCTCCTACGCCTCCAAAGAGGCCAGCTTCCTCTTCAACAACCTGGTCTTCCTGGCGGCCGCCTTCGCCGTCTTCTGGGGCACCCTCTTTCCCCTGATCAGCTCCCTCTTCGGGCTTCAGGTGACGGTGGGGCCGCCCTACTTCAACCGGGTGACGGGGCCGCTCTTCGCCGCCATCCTGCTCTTGATGGGATTGGCCCCGCTCCTGTCCTGGGGCCGGCTGACGACCACCGTCGTCCGGCGGAACCTGCCCATCCCCGTCGCGGTCGGGGTGGGCGCGGGGGCCCTTCTGGTCGTCCTGGGGGTCCGGGAGCTGGGGGTGGTGGTCGCCTGGGCCCTCGCCCTCCTGGTGGGCGCCGCGGTGGTGGTGGAGGTGGTCCGGGGGGTGCAGGTCCGCCTGGAGCGGGGCGAGCCCATGGGCCGGGCCCTCCTCCGGGTGCTCCGGGCCAATCCCCGGCGCTACGGGGGATACCTGGTCCACCTGGCCGTGGTCCTGATGGCGGTGGGGGTTGTCTCCTCCCAGGCCTACCAGACCCGCCACATCTTCTCCCTGGAGGTGGGCCAGACGGCAGCGGTGGGGCCCTACCACCTCCAGTTCCGCGGCTTGGAAGAGCACTGGGACGGCCCGGTGCGGCGGGTGACGGCCAACCTCCTGGTGCGGGAAGGGGACCGGACCCTGGGCCTGATCCGGCCGGAGAAGCGGTACTTCCCCGGCTTTGCCGAGCGGGAGGGGCCCACCACCGAGACCGCCATCTACAGCCGCCCGGGCGGCGATCTCTACGTGGTCCTCTCGGGCTGGGACGACTTTGGGGCGGCTGTGGGCTTCATCGCCTACTACACCCCCCTCGTCTCCTGGATCTGGGCCGGGGGCGTGCTGCTGGTGGCAGGAACCCTCTTCGCCCTCTGGCCCCGGCGGCGGGAGGCGGCCCGAGAGGCCCGGATCCTGGCGGAGCTGGCCGAGGTGGAAAGGGAGTACCAGGCGGGCCGCTTGCCCCGGCGGGAGTACCTGGCCTGGCGGGCCCGGCTGGTCGCCCAGGCCCGGGCCGCCCTGGGGGAGGAGGCTCAGGCCCTGGCCCGGGCCGAGGCGGAGCTCCGCTCCCTGGACGCCTCCTAGGGGGCTGGGGAGGAGTTGCATGGCCCCGGACCGAAGGTTGCCCAGTGCGGCGCGCTTCGTCCCTGGGGAGACCGAAGAGGGGGTTTCCCATGACCCTGCTCCAACGCCTGGCCACCCTTGCGACGGTGGGCATGTTCTTCCTGCTGGTCTCGGGCGCGCTGGTGACCACCACCGGGTCGGAAGACGGCTGCGGCAGCGCGTGGCCCTTCTGCGACGGCGACTGGTCCAGCCTGGCCACCTGGATTGAGGTGAACCACCGGGTGATCACGGGGATCATGGGCCTGCTCATCCTGGCCGTCTCCGTCCTCGCCTGGCGGCAGCTGGGCCACCGGCGGGAGATCCGGCAGCTGGTCGTCGCCGCCCTGATCCTGCTGGCCGTCCAGTCGTGGCTGGGGGCGGCGGCGGTCATGTGGGGTTCGTCCGAGCTGGTGATGGCGGCCCACTTTGGCGTCTCCCTGGCTTCTTTCGGTTCGGTCCTGCTCCTGGCTGTGCGGATTCATCAACTGCAGCGGGGGTGGAGCCCCCGGGGCGGGCCCGTGCCTCCCCGGTTCCGCCCGCTCCTTTGGGCCAACCTGGGGCTCCTGGCGGCGGTGGTCTACGTGGGGGCGTACCTGCGCCACACGGAAATCGGCCTGGCCTGCCTGGGGTGGCCCCTCTGCAACAACATGCTCATCCCTGAGTGGGGCACGCCGGCCTTTACCAACTTCGTCCACCGGGCCCTAGCCGGCGGGCTCGTCCTCCTCTCCGCGGCCACGGGCCACCTGACCCGGCCCTACCGGGAGGCGCGGCCTGACCTCTTCTGGGGTTCCTTGGCCGCCGTGGTGCTGGTGGTCCTCCAGGCCCTGAGCGGCTGGCTGGTGGTGGGCACTTTGGGATCGGTGGCGGCCAACGTCCTCCACTCCAGCTTCGTCACCCTTTACACGGGGGCGCTCCTCTACCTCCTCTGGCAGACGGCCCCGGAGCCAGCCGCCAGCGCCCGGGAAGCGGAGGTCGCGGCCGTTTAGCCACCTGGGCCGGGGAAGGGCGCGCCGGCCAAGACCCCCCGCCGCCGTGCCAGTGGGTGGATGGAGCGGGTGGATGAAGTGTGGATCAAGGAAGGCCCGGGCTGGCCCGCCAGCCCGGGCCTTCCCTGTCCCTGAGGCGCGGCTGGAGGGGCTTGGGATATGCCTTCACAGCCAGAAGAGGAGGACCCACAGGTAGATCCAGAGGGTGCCGACGAAGTGCCAAAAGATGGCCCCCGAGGCCACTGCCTGGGCCGCCTGGGGGTGGGCCTGCCGGATTCGGGCGGCGGCCACCAAGAGCCAGATGAGCCCCGCCAGGATGTGGAGCCCGTGGACCAAGGTGAGGACGTAGAAGAAGGCGGCATGGGGGTTGGAGGTGAGGAAGAGGCCGGCCCGGGCCAGCTCCCGCCAGGCCGCCCCTTGGCCCACGAGGAAGAGGAGGCCCAGCCAGGCCGCGCCGGAGACGGCGGCGGCCTGGCGCTCCGGGTGGCCCCGGCGGCCGGACCGCCGGCCCCACTCGAGGAGGCCGCTGCTGGCCACCACGAGGCTGGTGGTCAGCCAGAGGATGGGCGGCATAGGGATGGCGGCCCAATCGGCCCCCGCCTGACGGGAGAGGTAGCTGCTGGTGAACCCGATGAAGAGCATGGCCACGGCAGCCAGAAGCCACCAGGTAGCGGTGGTGGCGGGCGAGGGGCCGGGCCGCGGGACCCGGCCCCCAGGGGCTGATCCCCCAGGGCCCGAGCCGTCGAAGCCAGGTCGGGCTGGGCCCTGGGGCGGCGCCGATCTTCGGTCCTGCTGGAGAAGCTGTTGGGTCATGGCCAACCTGCCTCCTCCTTCCCCGTCCCAGGATCGGCCACCTCAGGGGCCGGGGGCGGCCACCGGGCGGGGGCTCACCGTCTGGGGGATGTAGTCGGTGGTGGCGCCGGGGACGCTGTAGTCGTACGCCCAGCGGTGGACCTCCGGCAGCTCCTCGCCGAAGTTGCCGTGGGGCGGGGGCGACGGCGTCTCCCACTCGAGGGTGGTCGCCTGCCAGGGGTTGGCCTCAGCCCGCTCGCCGTACTTCAAGCTCCAGACGAAGTTGACCAGGAAGAGCATGTGAGCCGCCCCCATGATGAAGGCCGCGATGGTGATGAACTGGTTGAGCCCCTCGAAGCGGGCCAGGTAGTCGTAGAATTCGATGGAGTAGATCCGGCGCATCATGCCACCGATCCCGGCGAAGTGCATGGGGAAGAAGGTGGCGTAGGTGGCGGGCAGGGCGATCCAGAAGTGGATCCGGCCCAACCGCTCGTTCATCTTCCGGCCGAACATCTTGGGGAACCAGTGGTAGAGGCCGGCGAAGATGCCGAAGAGGGACGCGCTGGCCATCACGAAGTGGAAGTGGGCCACCACGAAGTAGGTGTCGTGCACGTACATGTCCAGCGCGGGGGAGCCCAGCACCAAGCCGGTCAGGCCCCCGGTGACAAAGACGGAGACGAAGCCGATGGAGAAGAGCATCTGGGGTGTGAAGCGGAGCTTCCCCCGCCAGAGGGTGGCCAGCCAGTGGAAGGTCTTGATGGCCGAAGGGATGGCGATGACCAGGGTGGTGGCCATGAAGGCCGTCCCCAAGAGGGGGTGCATGCCGCTGACGAACATGTGGTGCCCCCAGACCAGGAAGCTGAGGACGGCGATGGCGGCCATGCTGAGCACCATGGTCTTGTAGCCGAAGATGGGCCGGCGGGCGTTGTTGGCCATGATGTCCGAGACCATGCCCATGGCGGGCAGGATCAGGATGTACACCTCAGGATGCCCCAAGAACCAGAAGAGGTGCTGGTAGAGGAGCGGATCGCCCCCCGCCGCCGTCACCTGGCCGCCGTCGATCACGATGTTGAAGGGCAGGAAGAAGCTGGTCCCGCCCAGGAGGTCGAAGAGGAGCATGATGGAGGCGGCCAGGAGCATGGGGAAGGAGAGGAGCGAGAGGATGGCGGTGATGAAGAGCCCCCACACTGTCAGGGGCATCCGCAGGAGGGACATCCCCTTGGTCCGGAGCTGGAGGACCGTGGTGATGTAGTTCAACGAGCCGAAGAGGAACGCGATGATCAGAATGGCCAGGCTGATGAGCCAGAGGGCTTGCCCCGTGCCCCCCTGGACGCTGAGGGGCGGGTAGGCGGTCCAGCCGGCCGAGGCGGGCCCGCCGGGCACGAAGTAGGAGGCAAGGAGCACCACCAGGGAGACGGGGTAGAGCCAGTAGGAGACCATGTTCAGGAAGGGGTAGGCCATATCCCGAGCTCCGATTTGGAGCGGGATGAGGAAGTTACCGAAGCCGCCCGTCAGGGCCGTGCTGAGGACGAAGAAGGTCATGATGGTGCCGTGCATGGTGACGGCGCTCATGTAGGAGGCGGGGGTGAGCCCCGACGCCTCCGGCCAGCCCAGGGCGAAGCGGACGAGCATGGCCAGGAGCCCGCCCACCAGGGCCATGGCCATCGAGGTCACCAGGTACTGGATGCCGATCACCTTGTGATCGAGGCTGAAAATGTACCGGCGCCAGAAGCTTAAGGGGCGTTCCTCATGAAGTTGGGCCTGGACGACCGCCATGGCATACCGCTCCTTTCACGCCTGTTGACCAGCCAGCCGCAGAGAGCCCGCTACCGGTTCTGAGAGGCCAACCAGGCCTGGTACTCGGCCTCGGTCTCCACCACCATCCGGGCCGCCATCAGGTAGTGGCCCGCCCCGCAGAGCTCGGCGCAGGCGATCTCATACACACCGGGCTGGGTGGGGGTGAACCAGACTTCGGTCACCCGGCCGGGAACCGCATCCTGCTTCAGCCGGAGCTCGGGCACGTAGAAGCTGTGGATCACGTCCCGGGAGGTGAGCAGGAGGCGGACAGGCTGCCCCACCACCACGTGGAGCTCGCCGGCCACCACATCGTCGGCGCCCGGCCCCTCCCGATCCAGGCCGATGGGGTTGCCCACGGCCACATCCATGGGCCGGATGGGGCCGAGCCGGTCATCGGGGCCGGGGTAGTGGAAGGTCCAGCCGAACTGCTGGGCGACCACCTGGACGGTGGCCGCCTCCGGGGGCGCGGCCCCCTGGACCCGGAGCCAGAGGCCCCCGCCCAGGACGGTGAGGACCACCAAGAGGACCGCGGGAAGGGCGGTCCAGGCGATCTCCAGCCGGAGGTTTTCGTGCTCGTAGCTGGCCCGGCCCTCCCCCCGGTCCGCGTAGCGGAAGACGAAGTAGCCGAGGAGGGCCTGGACGCCGACGAAGACCGCGGCGAGGAGGATCCAGAGCACGCTGAAGAGGCGGTCGATGCCCGCCGCCTCGCTGTTGATCAGGGGCGGGCTCCACCAGTGGCGGAGGGCGTAGGCGCTGGAGGCCACCGCCAGGGCGAGGATCAGCCAAATGAGCAATGCCGTGGCTCGCCCCAAACGCTTCTCGGACTGGGGTTGGGTTGGGTGGCTGCTCACCGGTCAGGCTCCTTTCCGTCACGGCAGTCGGTTGAGCGCATCAGGAAAGATGCCGGCCAGAAGGGCGAGGGCCAAGAGCAAGGGTGAGAGCATGGAGTAGACAAAGCTCAGCTTCTCAAACCGGAGGTGCATGAACTCAGCCATGATGAGGACGCCCTTCATCACCGCCAGCACCACCAGCAGGACCACCAAGAGGGTCCTGGGGATGGGCAAGAAGACCACCAAGAGCTCCAGGATGGTCAAGACCAAGAGCCAAAACCAGGTCCGCACGTAGGGGTTGGCTCCGAGGCGGCCCGGAGCTTGCGGCGCCGTGCCCGCCGGCCCCTGGGGCGGGGTGGCTCCCGCCTCAGCCATGGGTGTCTCCTCCTTTCAGATCAGGTACATGAAGGTGAAGACGAAGACCCAGACCAGGTCCACGAAGTGCCAGTAGAGCCCGGCCGTCTCCACACCGTCCGGATCGAGCCGGCCCTGGAGGGCCCGGAAGGTGACGGTGGTCAGGTAGATCACCCCAGCCGTCACGTGCAGCCCGTGGAAGCCGGTGATGACGAAGAAGGTGGTGCTGAAGAGGGGCACCCCCCAGGGATTGCTGGCCAGCCGGGCACCCGCCTGGATGAAATGGATCCACTCGTAGGCCTGAAGGGCCAGGAAGAGGAGCCCGCCCAAGACGGTCAGCCCCAAGAGCCTTCCCGTCCTGACCGTCTCCCCCCGGCGGGCCGTGCCCACCGCGGCGGCCATGGTGGCGCTGCTGCAGATGAGCAAGAAGGTCATGAAGCCGACCAGGTTCACGTTGAAGACCTGCTCAGGGGTTGGCCAGGCCTGGCTGGAGGCCCGCAGGAAGCCGTACCCGCCCAAGAGCCCCGTGAAGGTGAGGGTGTCGGAGAGCAGGAAGAGCCACATCATCACCTTCCCCCAGCTTGCTTCGAAGGCGGGGGAAGGGGCATCCCACTTGACTTGCGCCGGCGCCGGGTGCACGCCGCGCCACCTCCTCGATGCTCGGCCCGCCTCGGGCCGGGACCTAAACGGTCCGGTTCAGCACCGCGGTCACCAGCAGGAGGGTCAAGTCGATGAAGGCGTAGCGGAGGAGCCAGGTCCCCCAGAATTTGGCCCGCGCCGGCCCCTCCCGGGCCGCCCGGACGGCGGCGGCCACGTAGATCCCGCTCAAGGCCAGGGCGACGACCAGGTAGGCCGTTCCCGTCACCCCCAGAGGGGTGAAGAGGGGGGCGAGGATGGCCAGGATGAGGCTGTAGACGACGATCTGGTTCAGGGTGGCCTGCTCCCCGTGGACCACGACGACCATGGGGAAGCCGGCCCGGCGGTAGTCGTCGGCCACCTTCAGGCTCAGCGCGAAGAAGTGCAGGGGCTGCCAGACCACCATGATCCCGAAGAGGACCCCGGCGGCCCAGGAGAGGCTGCCGGAGGCGGCGGCCCAGCCGATGAGCGGGGGCGCCCCACCGGAGAAGCCCCCCGCCAAGGTGTTCCACGGGGAGCGCCGCTTCAGCCAGAAGGTATAGACGACCACATAGAGGAAGATGCCGGCGACGGTGAGGAGGGCCGCCAACCCGTTGACCAGCAAGAGCATGATCGCCAGCGACGCGGCCGAAAGGACCGTCCCCCAGACCGCCGCCTGCCAGACGGCCACCCGGCCGGAGGGCAGGGGACGGTGGCGGGTCCGGTCCATCAGCCCGTCCAGATCCCGGTCGAGGATGGCATTGTACACGTGGGCGCCGGCGATGGCCAGGGCGGTGCCGGCCAGGGTGGCCGCCACCAGCCGGGCTGGCAGGGGGCCCGGCGCGGCCAACGCCATCCCGACCCAGGTGGTCAGGGTGGACGGGAGCACGTGGCGCGGCTTGGTCAGGGCGATGTAGTCCCGTAGGGAGGTTGTGGTGCCGGTTGCACGGACAGCGGTGGTTGCCACAGGGTTTCGGCTCTCCTCTGTCTCCATCCCAAGGCCGTGCCCGGCCCTGCCGGAAGGCCAGAGCACGGAGGCCGCGGTGCGAACCGGTCCAGTGTACCGGTCGGTACAGTAGGCTTTCTCGGAGATAAAAACAATTCCTGCTTTCAAGAGGGCGTTGATCCGAGGGTGGGGGGAGGGTGGCCAGGGCCTAACCTTAGAGGATCTTCTCCAGGAAGGCCCGGGTCCGCTCCTCCCGGGGCGAGCTGAAGAAGTGCTCCGGGGGCCCCTGCTCGATGATGCGGCCCTCGTCCATGAAGATGACCCGGTCGGCCACTTCCCGGGCAAAGCCCATCTCGTGGGTGACCACCACCATGGTCATCCCCTCCCGGGCCAGAGCCTTCATCACGTCGAGGACCTCCTTGATCATCTCGGGATCCAGGGCGGAGGTGGGCTCGTCAAAGAGCATCACCTTGGGCCGCATGGCCAGCCCCCGGGCGATGGCCACCCGCTGCTGCTGGCCGCCCGAGAGCTCCCCCGGGTAGGCCTGGGCCTTGTCGGGGATCCCCACCTTCTTGAGCAGATCCAGCGCGATGGCCTCGGCCTCCTCTTTGGACAGGCGGCGGACCTTGATGGGCGCCAGGGTGATGTTCTCCAGGACGGTCATGTGGGGGTAGAGGTTGAACTGTTGGAAGACCATCCCGATCTCGGACCGGAGCCGGATCAGATCCACCTTGGGATCGTACAGGTCCTGGCCGGCCACCAGGATGCGGCCCGAGTCGATCTCCTCCAGGCGGTTGATGCAGCGGAGCAGGGTGCTCTTCCCCGACCCGCTCGGTCCGATGACCACCACCACCTCCCCCTGGGCCACCGACTCGGTGATCCCTTTCAGTACGTGGTGGGAGCCGTAATACTTGTGGACATTCTCAAACTGGATGATGGGCTCAGCCGTTGCCGCCGCGGTCATCTGTGCCACCCCCATTACCGACCGGCCCTTCGTCACCCTCCCGGCCATTCCCTCCCCAGCCCCGGGCGGTCTCGAAGGAAACCCTTGGACGCGTCAGGCCGGCCATCCGGCCGGCCCGACGCTGGGGGTCTCTCGGTCGTTGGCGAGGCCGCCTCGCCTGTGGCGTGGGAGCAATCCCAGGAAAAGGGCGCCCTGGCTAGCTTGCCCGGCGGGGCGGGCAACCACCCTCCCGCTCTGCGGGCGCCGACGGCGAGCCGCCCAGCCACCGGCTCCAGGCCAGCGCGGCCCGGACCCGCCAGCTGATGCCGGGGCTGGGGAGGACCTTGCCCGGGTTGAGCAGGTGCTGGGGATCGTACCGGCGCTTCCAGGCGACCAGCTCCCGCATCTGGGCGGGACCCAGGATGCGGGCGGCTTCATGGGCCTTGAGCAGCCCGATGGCGTAGGGATGGCCTCCGTACCGGCTGACCCGATCCTCCAGGGTGGCCAGCAGCTTCGCGGCCTGGCGGGGGGTGACCCCGGGGGGTGCCACCGCGTGGAGGGCCACCTCGCCGCCTTGGACAGCCAAACCCTGGAGGGCGATGGGGTGCGGCAGGTCGGCCAGATCCGCGAAGAGGGGGGCCAGCCCGTACCGGGGGAGGACCAGCCGGCTCTGCCAAGCGCCGGGGATGGGGAGGCTGGGTTCCAGCCCGGCGAACCGGTCCTCCCACTCGGCGAACGCCTGCTCCCGGCCGAAGAGGTGGCCTCGGGTCGCTCGGGCCAGCTGTTCGATGGACGCCTGGAGCCCATCCCCCTCGGGATGGCGGCTCATCAGAACCAGAAGGTGGAGATCGTCGGCCGCGCCGTTCCGGTTGGCGCCCAGGGGGAGCTCCCGGCTCGCGGTGGCGTTCCGGAAGGCGACGTGCCACAGGGGCCAGTCCGAATCGAAGACGTTGTGGAGGGCCCGGATCAGGTCGTCCAGGTTGAGGTAGCCCAGGGCCCAGACGTGGAGAGGCGCCTCCCGGGCAACCTTCAAGGTGACCCGGGTGATGAGGCCGGTGATGCCCTCCAGGCCGCAGACCATCCGCAGCTGGTCGCCCTCCAGGTGAAGGATCTCGCCCGTCCCCGTCACCACCTGGACCGCCTCCACGTTGGCGTGGAGGTACCCATACTGGTAGCTGCCCAAGCCCGCGCCGTCTTCCGCCACCCAGCCCCCCACCGTGCCCAAGGGCGCGCTGGTGGGCAGGAGGCGCAAGGCCAGCCCCGCCGGCGCCAGCGCCTCTTCCACCGGCGCCCAGCCCGCTCCCGGCTCTACCGTCACCGTCTGCCCGATGGGGTCCACGTCCAGCACCCGGTTCATGCGGGAGAAGTTGACGGCCACCCCACCCCGGACGGGGAGGGCTCCGCCCCACGGGCTGGTGGCGCCACCCCGGGGCACCAGAGAGAACCCTTCTTGGGCCGCCAGGTGGACCAGCTCCACAACCTCTTCGGTCCGCTCCGGCCAAACGACGGCCGAGGGCCGGGTCTGCAGGAGGGTCGCCCACCCGCTGGGGATGCCGGCGGCCTGCCCATGCCGGACCAACTCGTCCTGCTGGAACTGGGCCCGATCGGCAAAGAGGGCCCGCAACTGGCTGTGCACCTGGTGACCTCCTTTCTGTCGCCCCGGATGGCGCTCCTGGGAGTTCGTGTGTGTGAAGACGTTCACAACTCTGGTCCGAAAAAAGGCTCCGCAGAGGAGCGACAGACCAATCGATTGCCTCACCTTCACTCTACCAAAGGGGCCGGGAGGCGTCAAAGGTTCCCCGGCGGCCTCCAACCCCGTCGCAGGGCCCCCGGGAGGCGCCGCCTCCCCTGGTGAGGTTCCCACCCCGGCCCACGCCTGCGCGGAGCCCGGTCCGCCCCTGGCGGGAAAGAAACGGGGCCCAGCGTCACGCGCCGGGCCCCGACCAAGCCGCCCTGCGGCTCAGCCCCGAGCCTCCAGGTAGCGGCGGTTGACCTCCGCCCAGTTGACCACGTTCCACCAGTTCTGGATGTACTCGGGGCGCCGGTTCTGGTACTTCAGGTAGTAAGCATGCTCCCAGACGTCCAGGCCCAGGATGGGCACCTGGCCTTCCATCAGGGGCGAGTCCTGGTTAGGGGTGCTGGTCACTTCCAGCTTGCCGTCCTTCACCACCAGCCAGGCCCACCCGCTGCCGAAGCGGCCGGCCGCCGCCTTGCTGAAGGTCTCCTTGAAGTTCTCGAAGCTGCCGAAGGTGCTGCTGATGGCCTCGGCCAGCTCGCCGGTGGGCTCCCCGCCGCCACCCGGCCCCATCACGCTCCAGAAGAGGGTGTGGTTGGCGTGGCCGCCGCCGTTGTTCCGCACCGCCGTGCGGATGGACTCGGGCACCTCGTCGATCCGCCGCAAGAGCTCCTCCACGCTCAGGTTCCGCAGGCGCTCATCGGCGGACTCGAGGGCGGCGTTGAGGTTGTTCACGTAGGTGGCGTGGTGCTTGGTGTGGTGAATCTCCATGGTCCGGGCGTCGATGTACGGCTCCAACGCGTCGTACGCGTATGGCAGAGGCGGAAGCTCGTGGGCCATCCTGCGATCCCTCCGTAGAAAGATGTCGGGCCTTCCCAAGACCCCTCGTCGCGTCGACCCGCCCCCATTATAACAACCATTCCCAGAGGGGGCCGGGTTTACCCAAGGTTGCCGGCCGCTGCCACCCTTCCCAGCAGGCCTCCAAGCGAGGAAAGCGAATGCTACCATGGCCGCGTCATCCGGGGAAAGGAGGCAGCCTCCATGGACCATCACCGCTCCAGGCGTCCCAACTCCCAGCCGGTGCCCCCTTGGGGCCGGGCGGTCGCGCTGGTGCTCCTGCTCTTCCTGGCCATGGCCGGCGGGGTGCAGGCGCAGGCGGGGTTGTGGGATCGGATCGAGCGGAGCGCGGGGGAGGCGGCCTTCCCCGAGATGGTTGCCCGGTACGGCGGCGTCGCCCCCCTCCCCGAGGAGCACCAGGCCTGGCTGAACGCCATCTTTGAGCGGGTGGCCGCCCAGAGCAGCCGGACCGGGGCCATCGAGTACTCCCTCACCGTCTTGAACACCGACTTGGTCAACGCCTTCGCGCTGCCCGGGGGGTTTGTCTTTCTCACCCGGGGCCTCCTCGACCTAACCGGATGGGATCCAGACCAGCTGGCCAACGTCCTGGGGCACGAGGTGGCCCACATCGACCGGTACCACTACCGGAACCGGATTGTGCGGCAGCTGGGGATTGCGGTCTTCATCGGGGTCTTCTTCCGGGAGGCGACGGAGACCCAGGTGGTCCAGCAGCTGGTCAACCTGGCGGCGGACCTGATCGACAAAGGGTGGTCTCGGGACGACGAGTACGAGGCGGACCGGGTGGGGCAGGAGTTCGCCGCCCAGGCTGGCTTCGACCCCGAGGGCCTGCCTCGTTTCCTGGAACGGCTCCTCGAGGAAGAGCGGCGCCACCAGGGGCCCCAGGTGGCCGAGGTGCTCCGGACCCACCCCCTCACCGAGCGCCGCATTGAGGTGACCCGGGAGCGGCTCCCCCAACTCCAGGCTGTCTACCAGCGGAACCGGGCCCAGGTGGCCGCCCCGCCCCGGATCGGGGTGGACGAGGCGGCCGCCCGGTATCTCGATCCCCTGGGCCGCTACACCTTCCCCCTGCCCGATGACTGGCGGGCCGGCCGGAGCACCACCTCTGCCAGCACCACCGTCCTCCGCTCCCGGGACGGGCGGATCTTCTTCATCCATGTCACCCCCCAACCTGCCGGCGGGCGCGACCTGGAGGGGCTGGCCGGGGAGCTCTTGGCCAGCTACCAGGACGTGGTCCCCGGCTTCGAACTCGTCCAGGGGCCGACCCCCAGCCGGTTGGGTGATGAGCCGGCCCTCTACTTCGAGTACCGCTACGTGGACGAGGACGGGCGGCGGTTGCGGGAAGGCAGCTTCCTGGCCCTTAAGGAGACGACCGTCTACCTCTTCCAGTACGCCGATGCGCCCGAACGGTTCGAGACGACCGCGGGCGATTTCTTCCGGGCGGCGGAGGCCTTCACCTACCGGTAAGCCGAAGGGCCCGGACTGGAGCCGGGCCCTGGCGAAAGGCACGGGCTGGCCTCAGGACCTCGCCCTGGGCACGCCCCTCAGGAACTGGCGGGGACCTCTTCCGGTTCCAAGGCCTCCAGGAACTGGATCACTTCCCGGGTGAGGTGGCTGGGGGTGGAGGAGCCAGCGGTGACCGCCACCTTCCGGACCCCTCGGAGCCACGCGGGGTCGATCTCCTTCACGGAGTCAATGAGGTAGGCGGGCTTGCCCGCAATCTCCCGGACCACCTGGACCAGCCGGTTGGAGTTGTTGCTCCGGCGGTCGCCCACCACCAGGACCAGGTCCGCCTCCCGAGATTGGGCGACGGCCGCCTCCTGGCGCAGCTGGGTGGCCAGGCAGATCTCGTTGTACACCCGGACCTGGGGGAAGCGCTGGCGGATCGCCTCGATGAGCTGGGCCGTATCCCACTGGCTGAGGGTGGTCTGGGTGACCACTGCCAGCCGCTCGGTCTGGGGCAGCTGGAGGGCGTCCAGGTCGGCCCGGTCCTCGATGAGGTGGACATGGCCCGGAGCTTCGCCCATCACCCCTTCCGGCTCGGGGTGGCCCTTCTTGCCGATGTAGAGGATCTCGTACCCGTCCGCCACCAGCTCCCGGACCAGGTCGTGGGTCCGGGTCACATCGGGGCAGGTGGCGTCGAAGTATCGGAGGCCCTTCTCCCGGGCCCGGGCCTTCACCTGGGGCGAGACGCCGTGGGCCGTGAAGATGACGGTGCCGTGGTCGATCTGCTCCAGAAGCTCCAGGCGGCTGCCCCCGTCCAAGGTCTTGATGCCGTAGGCCTCCAGGCTTTCCACCGCGTGCCGGTTGTGGACGATCTGGCCCAGGATGTAGATGGGGCGGGGCACATCCTTCATGGAGGCCACCCGCTTGGCGAGCTGGAGGGCATCCACCACCCCGTAGCAGTACCCCCGGGGGGTGATGCGGATCACTTCCACCGAAGCTCCGCTCCTTTCGCCTCCAGTCTAGCCGGGGGCGCCCGGCGCGGCAAGGGCTGGAGGAAGGGCGGCGGGGCTGGGGAACCTAGCAGGTGCGACCCTTTCAGGCAGAAGATGGAACAAAGGAGGCGTCACGGTGCAGACGGAGTTGGTCTCCATCCGCAAGCCCGAGGATGTCAACCTGATCCTCGGTCAGAGCCACTTCATCAAGACCGTGGAGGACCTGCACGAGGCCATGGCCGGCGCCGGCGGCGGGATCCGGTTCGGCATCGGGTTCAACGAGGCCTCAGGGCCCCGCCTGGTGCGGACCAGCGGGAACGATCCGGAGATGATCGAGCTGGCCCGGGAGAACATCCAGGCCATCGGCGCGGGCCACGCGTTCATCATCTTCATGCGGAACGGCTTTCCCATCCAGGTGCTGAACGCCATCAAAGCGGTCCCCGAGGTCTGCCGGATTTACTGTGCCACCGCCAACCCCGTCCAGGTGATTGTGGCCACCACTGACCAGGGTCGGGGGATCCTGGGTGTGGTGGACGGCCAGCCGCCCCTGGGTGTGGAGACGGCTGAGGACGTGGAGAAGCGGCGGGGCCTCCTCCGGACCCTGGGCTACAAGCTCTGAACCCTCTGGCGGCCGGTGCCGGTCAGACCCGGGCCTGGTGTTCCTCCACCAGCTTCTGGAGCTCCTGGTCCGAGATGGTCGACGCCGGCTCCGCCCGCCGGAGGCGCTGCTCCGTCAACTTTTGGGGCCAGAGGGAGATGAGCACCTCGCCCGTCTCAATGTTGACCCGCACCAAGGGACGCTGGAACTGGGGCTCGTCCGGCGAGCCTTCATCCCGCAGCTGAGGCGTGGCATCCCGGTAGCCGCCGGTTGCTCCACCGTAGAGGCTTGCCATAGCCATGAGGGTGCAACCCCCTTCCCGACTGCACCCTCATTCTGGCACGGGTACCAGTTCGTGCGACATAGGCAAATGACCCGACTTGCCAGGGACAAGTGTCCAGCCAGCTTACCCCGTCCCGTCCCCGTCCCCCGTAAAGAAGAAGGTGCCCGTCCCCTGGCTGATCAGCTGGCCCTCGTGGTCTTCCACCCGGCCCTCGGCCACGCCGGTAAACCGGCCGATATGAGTGGGCCGGGCCCGGACCACCACCCACGGGCCCCGGCCAGGTTTGACGTAGTTGACGTTCAGCTGGACGGTGACCACCGGGCGGCCGGCCTGCTCGGCCAGACTCCAGCCCATGAGCGAGTCGAGAAAGATGGCCGTCACCCCGCCGTGGAGGATCCCCATGGGGTTGAGGAAGATGGGCAGAAGGGGGATCCGGGCGACGGACCACTCCCCATCGTGCCAGCGCTCCATGGGCAAGAGCTGCATGAAGCTGAGCATGTCGCCACCGGCCAAGCCCTCCAGGGCGCGCTGGAGGAGCTCCCGCTGGATCGCCTCGGGACCGTCCGCCGGCGGCGCCTCGCCCGGGGGAGCTGAGGGCTTGGGGGGCTTAACCTCGTGGCTCATCGACTCCCTCTTTCTCAACCGGCCGCTGGAGGGCCGCCTCCTGGACCGGGGCGGTGGACCCCATCAGCTGCCGGGGGGTGGTGTACCTCCCCGAAGGGTTCCAGAGGAGCCACCCCGACACCTCCACCTCTTGGGCGGCAAGAATCTGGGCCCACACTTCCTGGGGGCCATAGGGGTTCCGGAGGCTGAAGGACTGGAGCCAGGGCCGCAGCTTCCGCCGATCGACCCGCTGCGCGGCCGCCTTGAGGGAGCGGAGGACCGTCTCGTAGGGGGCCCGGTCCGGGTCTTCCAGCCCCAGGGCCCCCGGCGGGAAGTGGGAGGGGTAGAGCATGAGGGAGACCACGTCCACCTGCTCCGCCAGGACCTCCAGCTGGTGGCCGATCCCCATGTCGCCTCGGGTGAGGGCGGCGAAGCCGAAGAGGTCGGCGCTGGTGTAGGCCCCGACAGGGCGCAGGGCTTGCCGGGAGGCGGCCAGGAAGGCGGCGATGGTCTCCTCCCGCCGGATCCCTTCCGGATAGACCAGCCGGTCCAAGGGGCCGTCGGTGGGGAAGCGGACGTAGTCCCACTGGATCTCATCCACGCCCGCCAGGGCGGCCTCCACCGCCAGGTCAATCAGGTAGGCCCACGCTTCTTCCTGGGCGGGATTGATCCAGGCGATCCCCTGGCGGTCCCGCCAGATGTTCCCCTGCACATCCTTCAGGGCCAGCTCGGGCCGCTGGAGGGCCAGCCGGTGATCCCGGAAGGCGACCATCCGCCCCACCACGTAGAAGCCCCGGCGGTGGAGCCGGTCCACCAACGCCCGCAGATCGCCCAACTCGCCCCGCACCGCGCCCATGGCCTGGGCCAGGGGGTTGGACGAGCGGAAGGTGATCCGGCCCAGCTCGTCTTTCAACTCGAGGACAATGGTGTTGATCTCCGTGCCCGCGAGCCGGTCCAAGAGACGGTCCATCTGGGGGCTGGCGGCCAGGGCGCCGGTGACGTAGACCCCCCGGACCCCGTCAGGCGGGGGCGGCATGTGGAAGGGCTCGGCCGCCTCCGGTGCGGAGGTGGGTTCAGGCGCTGGGGCGTCGGAACGGGCGGGAACCACCAAGACCAGCGCGATCAAGACGGCGGTCAGCACGGCAACCCGGCTGGCGAACGAGCGCCACCGCCGGGCCCGGCCAGCGCCTCCCGCCCGGGGGAGTCCATCTCCCTGGAAGAGACCACCCATGGCCGTCACCCTGTCTTTGAACCCTCTTCCCCAAGATTTGCATTCGGCCTGAACCCTTGGGAACTGGAGAGGAAGGCCTTCCCATCTCGCGAGTCGCTCCTCTCTGGAGGTGGCCCCTCCACCCTCGTCGAAGCCTGTCACCACGGCCCCGGGGGCCGGGGGACACGGTGGAGAGGCGAGGGGGGACGGCTGTGGCGCAGGGGGAGCACCGAGGGGGGGCAACCGTTGGGCCCAGAGCCTCGCCGCCAGCCCCTGGCCGGAGGGGCCGGGCGTCTCAGGCCTCCCGCTGGCTGGCAGCCCTGGCCCTCCTCTTCGGGCTGCTGGCCGGGCTGGTTCTGCCGGGTGAGGCGGCAAGCACCCCGCTCCGCCTCCGCGTCAACGGGGAGGCCAGCTACGACCCCCACACCCAGTGGCTCGTGGCCACCGACGTGCACTTCGGGCATGGCGCCATCACCATCGAGGCCCAAGCCCTGGAAGCCGATCTCGCCCGCCAGGAGGCCCTCTTTACCGGCCAGGTCCGCCTGGAAACGGAGTCGGGGCACTGGCAGGGGGCGTGGTTGACCTACAACCTGGCCACGGGCGCCTTCGTCTTAGGCGAAGGGGAGGCGGAGCTCCAGCCCGCGGGCGCTTCCGGGAGCCTGCGCCTCCAGGCGCCCCGGGTGGAGGGGACCGTCGCCCACATCCACATCGGTGGGGCCACCCTCACCACCTGCGGCTTGGACCACCCGGAGTACCACGTCCGGGCCCGGGAGATCGAGATTTGGCCGGGCGAGGTGATGGTCCTCCGGCACGTGGTCTACGTGGAGGGGGCGATCCCGCTCCTCTACTGGCCCCGGGTGACGATCTCCCTGGACCCCGACGACGAGATGGGCACCTCCCCCTTCCAGCCGCCGGAGGTGGGTTGGACCGAGGAGGATGGCTGGTACATCCGGATGGCCTACGCCTACGACACCCGGGCCGATCGCCTGGGCCTCCTCCACGTGGGCTACCACCAGTTCTCCGGCTGGGGTTTGGGGGTCACCCAGCGCGTCCCCCTGGGCCCCGCCTCCTGGACGGTGGGGGCCGACTGGCTTCAGAACCCGCCGTCGGAGGTGAAGGGCCGGGAGGAGGCCGAGCCCCGGTACCGCTTGCGGACCCGGATCGATTTGCCCGCCGCGGCCAACTGGCCGGTGGAGGCGGTCTATGCCGGCACCTACTGGGAGACGCGACCCGCCTCCACCTCCCAGCGGGCCGACTGGGCCCTGGAGCACGACCTGGCCCTCACCTACCGTCAGGATGGGACCTCCGTGGGCGTACGGGGTCACCAGGAGCGGGGGCGGGAGGAAGGAGAGGCCCTTCTCAAGGAAGGGGCCGACCTGAGCCTGGGGCAGGAGCTGGGCCCCTTGCGGCTGAGCGCCGGCACCCAGGGCCGGCGGTGGCAGAAGGGCGCCGACCTCCACCAGTACCTGGGCTACCAGGGCGCGGTGGAGGGCCGCTGGGGCTCGTGGGATGCTGCACTCCGGGGCGGGTGGACGCTCCACAGCCAGATCCTCCAGTACAAGATCCCCGGCACCAACGCCTGGACCCGCTTTGGACGGGCCCCCGAAGGGGAGCTGGGGTACACCCTGCCCGCCCGCCTCTGGCCCCAGCCCCTTCAAGGGACCCGGCTCCGGCTCTTCACCCAGGCGGGCCGCTACCAGGAAGAACGGGCTGACGGCCCCACGGGCTGGCTGGAAGGGGCCCACCTGGGGTTCCGGAGCAGCGGGACCCGCTTGCCGCTGGCCGGGTCCTGGAGCCTGGGGCTGAGCACCTGGGCGGGCCAGTGGTGGTACGAGACGGCGGAGGAACTCCTCTACGCGGGCAGCACCTGGACCCTCCAGTACCGCCCCAGCGCCGCCTTCACGGGTGAGCTGCGCTACACCATCCAGGACGCCTGGGGCGAGACCCCCTTTCACGCCCACACAGAAGCGTGGAAGGCGCGGGAGCGGCTGGAACTTCTGCTGGAGGCCCGAAGGGGCGCCCTCTGGGCGGGAACCTTTGCGAGGTATGATCTCCTTGAGGACGAGCTGACCGATCTGGCCGGCTTGGTCCAGGTGAGCCTGGGCGAGAAGGTGACGGTGGGGGCGGCCGGCCATTACGACGTGCCGGACCAGACCTGGACCCGGTACGACGCCATCCTCGCGCTCCCCTTGGGGGAGCGCTGGGCGGTCCAGGGCGAGGTGGCCTATGCCCTGGACGAGGACGAGACCACCTTGGGCGCCCTCCTGGGCCAGCTGAGCCTCACCTACACCTCCGACTGCCGGACGGTGGGCCTCCGCTTCGATGTGGTGAACAAGGCCATCTGGCTCGAGTACCACCTCAATGCCTTCCCCACCACCCCCCTCCAGCTGGGGTGGGAGGCGGAGGCGTCCAGCCTCTTCCAACTTCCAAACATGCGGGCCGTCGTCCAGGAGGTGACCTCCTGATGGCCCTGGGACCAGCCCGCGGCCGACCCCTTCCATGGCTCCCCATCCTGCTGGTTTTGGGCCTGGGGGTGGCGCTGGCGGCGTGGCTGGGCGGCGGGGGCCGGCCCGGGCCACCGCCGCCGCCCGACGAAGGGCCCGCCCCGCCCCGTCTGGAAGGGGTGACCGTCGACGGCTTCCTCGAGGGCGAGCTCCAATGGACCCTGGAGGTGGGCGCCCTGGCCGAGGGGGAGGGGGCCGTCGCGCTGGAAGGGGTCGAACGGGGCCTCTTCTACCGGGATGAGGACCCGTGGCTCACCCTGCGGGCGGCCCGGGGCCGGTGGATCCCGGCCACCAACGGCCTGGAGCTGGAGGGGCAGGTGGAGATGGAGCTGACATCAGGGGGCCGCCTGGAGACGGAGGCGGTGGTCTGGCACGGGGAGGCGGGCCGGCTGGAGGCGGCCAGCCAAGTGCGGGCCACCCTGGCGGGCGACCGGCTCACCGCGGGGCGGCTGACGGCCGACGCGGCCACGGGCATCCTCCACCTGGCAGGGGGGGTGGAGGTGGTGCGGCCCGACGGCCAGCGTCTGACGGCCGATGGGGCCCGCTGGTTCGACGGGGAGGAGCGACTGGAGCTGGTGGGCCCCATCGACTGGGTGCTCCCCACCCTGCCCGACCGTTGACCGGTGCCAAGCCGCGTGGGGCGGGGGCCGAAAGGAGGCAGGAGAATCATGGACGGACGGGTCATGACCGCCCGCGGGGTGCGGATGACGGGATGGCTGCTGGTGGCGGTCCTCGCGGCCGGGGTCCTGGCGCCCGCGGGGCACGCGGAGGCGCTCCGCCTTCGGGTGGTGGAGGCCGACCGGCAGGCGACCACCGGCTATGTGGAGGCGGGGACGGGCCGGTACGTGCTGGCCCCCCCCACAGGGCAGGTGGTGGCTGAGTACGGCCAGCGGACCTTGCAGGCCCGGCGGGCCGAGTACGATCCCGAGGCGAACCGCCTGATCCTGGCCGGCCAGGTCCGCCTGGAGGAGCCGGGCCTCACCGTCGAGGCCGACCGGCTCGAGGCCGATCTGGGCCCGGAGCGGTACCATCTCGAGGGTCGCGTCCGCCTGGAGCGGGCCGGGGAGGATGGACGGGTCAGCCGCCTGACCGCCGCCCGGCTCACCTACCAGGCCCTCCAGGGCGAGGCCTGGGCCGAAGGGGCCGTCCGGCTGGAGGAGGAGGACCGGTGGTTCGCCGCCGATCAGGCCCGGTTCTGGGACCGCCTGGGCCAGGCGGAACTTGCGGGCCGGGTGTCGGGCGAGTGGAGCACCGGGGCCGTGGAGTCGGCCGAGCGGGTGACCGTTGTGCTGGAGACGGGGGAGATCACCCTCTTCGGCCCCGCGGAGCTTCTCTTCCAGGTGGAGGAGGACCCTCGGGACGAGCCGTCTGACGCCGGGTCCTGATCCGGGACATCCGTCCCGGGGGAGAGGCACCTTGTGAGGGGGGCCCCCGAAGGCTAGACTCGGGAGTAAGGGGGGAACCGTCTCATGTCCGCCCATCCGCTGCGATCCGCTCCCTCGATCCCGCCCGGGGGCGCGGGCCAGCCGGCCCGGCACCCCCACGGCCAGGGGTGGGATCTGGCCACCCGGCCGGTGATCGTTATTTGGGAAGTGACCAACGCCTGCGCGCTGGCCTGCGTCCACTGCCGGGCCTCGGCCGAGCCGCTCCGTCACCCGGAAGAGCTGACCACCGAGGAGGGCTTCGCCCTCATCGACTCGGTGGCCCGCCTAAACCCGGCCCTCTTAATCCTAACGGGCGGCGACCCCCTGATGCGGGACGACCTCTTCGACCTGATCGCCTACGCCAAGAGCCGGGGCTTGCGGGTCTCGGCCGCGCCCGCCGGCACCGCCCGGGCCACCCCCGAAGCGATGCGCCGCTTCCGGGAGGCGGGGGTGGACTCCCTCTCCTTCAGCCTCGATGGACCCGACGAGGTGATCCACGACGGCTTCCGCCGGGTCCGGGGCACCTTCCGCCGGACCCTGAAGGCCATTGAAGCCGCCCGGGAGGCGGGCGTCCCCTTCCAGATCAACACCACTGTCTGCCGCACCACGCGGCCCCACCTGGACCGGTTGGCGGAGCTGGTGCAGATCCTGGACGCGGTCCAGTGGGATCTTTTCATCCTGGTGCCGACGGGCCGGGGGCGGGAGCTGGAGCCCCTCGGCCCCCAGGAGTACGAGGCCTTCCTCCACTGGCTGGCCCAGCTCGCGGAGAAGGCCCCCTTCCGGGTGAAGACCACCGAAGGGCCCCAATTCCGCCGGGTCCTGGCCCAGCGCCGGGGCCAGGATCCTGAGACCCTCCGGCCCGGCGTCAATGCGGGCAAGGGGAACATCTTCATCTCCCACCGGGGGCAGGTCTACCCCAGCGGCTTCCTTCCTCTGGAAGTGGGCCACGTGCGGCAGGACCCCCTCGAGAAGATCTACTGGGAGAGCCCCATCCTCCAAGCCCTGCGGGACCCGGCCCAGCTCAAAGGGCGCTGCGGCCGCTGCCCCTACAAGGACCACTGCGGCGGCTCCCGCTCCCGCGCCTATGCGGTGACGGGCGACTACCTGGCGGAGGATCCCCTCTGCGGGTGGGAGCCCCCCGCCGCCAGCTGAAGGCGTTCCCCCGCCCCGAGGGGCTTGCCAGACCAGCGGCCTGGGCCGTGTTATAATGAGGCGGATTCGCGAGAGCGGCTCGGGCTGCTGTGGCGCGGGCGGAAGCGGGAGGAGCGGTCCGATGGCAACGCCTCAGGCAGTGTGGGTACCCATGGGCGACGGGATTCAGGCGTGGCGCCTCACCGGGCCCGGTGGGCAAAGCTCCCGGACCTTCGGTCCCCAGACCGGTGGGTGGACGGTGAAGGTGGCCGCGGCCTCCCGGGAGCGGCTGGCCGCCCTGGCGGGCACCGCCCGGGAGGCAGGTCTGGAGGTCTGGTGGGACTGGGGGGCGGAACTGGCCCACCTCCCCCCGGGGCCGGCCCGCTGGCGGCGGGAGCCTCCGGCCGCCTGGAGTTCCGATGCCGCCTGGGGCCAAGGGCTGATCCTCGGCGGGCCGGAGGGCCAGCTGACCCAGCTGGCCGGTGCGTGGACCGCCCAGGATCGGCCCGCGGCGGACGCGCTCCGGCGGGGCGTGGAGGCAGGCCGGGGCCTGCCCCCGGCCTTCCGGGCGGGAGCGCAGACCTACCCTTTAGACCGCCCGCCGTATCTCCTGGGCATCCTCAACGTCACCCGCGACTCCTTCTACGCCAAAGCTCGCCACTTCGGCATGGACGCCGCCCTGCGCCGGGGCGAAGAGATCGCCCGAGAGGGCGGCGACTGGATCGAGGTCGGCGGTGAGTCGGCCCGGGGCGGCATCCCGCTCCCGCCCGAGGTTGAGGCAGAGCGGGTGGCGCCGGTGGTGGAGGCCCTCCGGCGGCGCTTGGAGCTGCCCGTGGCCGTGGACACCTACAAGCCCCAGGTCGCCCGGGCCGCGGTGGAAGCCGGGGCCACTCTGATCAACGACATTTCCGGCGGCGCCGATCCGGAGATGTTCACCGTCGCCCGGGAGACGGGGGCGGCCCTGGTCCTCATGCATCTTTCCCAGCGGCCTAAGAGCGAGTACACCGATCCGGGGTACCCGTCCACCGTCGATGCGGTCCGCTGGATCCTGGGGGAGCGGCTGCGACAGGCGGAGGCGGCCGGCGTGCCTCGGGAGCAGCTCCTCATCGATCCGGGCCTCAACTTTGGCAAGCACCCGCGCCGGGACCTGGCCATCATGCGTGCCCTCCCCGACTTCCTTGCCCTGGGGCGGCCCGTCTACCTGGCCACCTCCCGGAAGGACTACCTGCGGGATCTCCTGGGCCTGCCTCCCGAGGCGCTCCTCGAGGCGACGGAAGCGGCGGTGGCCTACGCCATGCTCCAAGGGATCCAGCTCTTCCGGATCCACGACGTCGCCCAGATGGTCCGGGTGCGGGCCACCCTCTGGGCCATCCGGGAGGCGGTGGGGACGGGAGCCCCCTGACGGGCTGGGAATGACGAAGGAGGCTTCATCGATGCAGAAGGGCGCGGAACGGAACAGTCTGGTCCAGTCGGGGGTCGACCTGGCCCGGATCCAGGCCGCGGTGCGGGAGATGCTGCTGGCCATCGGGGAGGATCCCGATCGGGAGGGCCTGCGGGAAACGCCCCGACGCATCGCCGAAATGTACCAGGAGCTCTTCGCGGGCCTGTGGCAAGACCCGGCCCGCCACCTCCAGGTGACCTTCGAAGAGGGTCACGACGAGCTGGTGATCGTCAAGGCCATCCCCTTCCACTCCATGTGCGAGCACCACTTCATGCCCTTCTTCGGCGTGGCCCACGTGGGCTACCTGCCCCGGGGCCGGGTGGTGGGCATCAGCAAGATCGCCCGGGTGGTGGAGGAGCTGGCCCGGCGCCCCCAGCTGCAGGAGCGGCTGGCCGCCCAGGTGGCCGACACCTTGATGACCGGCCTGGAGCCCCAGGGGGTGGGGGTGGTCATCGAGGCGGAGCACACCTGCATGACCGCCCGGGGGGTGCGCAAGCCCGGGAGCCGGATCGTCACCTCGGTCACCCGGGGCCTCTTCCGGGAGGATCCGGCCATCCGGGAGGAGTTCTTCGCCCTCATTGGCCACGGGCCCGGACGGTAGAGGCTGGTCCGGAACGCTGAAACTGGAGCCCGGCGGTTGACGCGACCTGGGCGGCGGGCTATCCTCAAGGATGTACGGGGTGGGGTATGAGGTGACTGGTGCTGGCCCGCAGGCCTCGGCGGGCAGGGAGGTGTGGACGTGGCCCGTTCCCAAAAGGCACCGCCGGCGGTGAACGTGGAGCCGCCCGAGCCCGATCCGGAGCGGCTCGCCCCGCTGCTCGCCCGCATGCGGCGCATTGAGGGGCAGGCCCGCGGCGTCCAGCGGATGCTCCAAGAGGGGCGTTCCTGCTACGAAGTGGTGATGCAGCTGGCCGCCATGCGGGCCGCCCTGGCCAAGGTGGCCATGGCCCTCATTGCCGACAACCTGGAGCAGTGCCTGGAACAGGGGCAGGATCCGCGGACGTCCATGGATCAGGCCCGGGACCTCTTGATGAAGTTCAGCTGAGGGAGGGGCGTGGCGTGGCCATTCTGCAGGAGCGGGAGCGCCGGTACGTGGAGAGCTTTTTCAAGGAGCGGCTGGAGCGGCCGGTGAAGATCTTTGCCTTCGGCCGCAAGCCCACCCGGTTGGAGATCCCGGGCGTGCGGCGGAATCCTCTGGCCGAGCAAACCCTGGAGTTGATGGCCGAGGTGGGCCAGCTCTCGGACCTGATCGAGGTGACCATCGCCTACGTGGGTGAGGACGACCACCTCTTCGACCAGTGGCAGGTCTCCCAGGATCGGCTTCCGGCCATCGCCCTCACAGGCGAGGACGGGCGGGACCGGGGTGTCTGGTTCTTCGGCGCGCCGTTGGGGTACGAGTTTCGTACGTTCATGGAGGATGTGGTCGACCTCTCCCGGGGGAAGACCCACCTGAGCGACGAGACCCGGGCAGCCCTTCAGGAGCTGACCCAACCGGTCCACATCCAGGTCTTCGTCACCCCCACCTGTCCCTACTGTCCCCAGGCGGTCCGCCTGGCCCACCAGTTCGCTTTGGAGAGTGACCAGGTCCGGGCGGATATGGTCGAGGCGACGGAGTTTCCCGAGCTCGCCCGGCGGTACGGGGTCTACGGGGTGCCCAAGACGGTCATCAACGAGACCGAGGCGATTGAGGGGGCTGTCCCCGAGGAGCAGGTGCTGCAGGCGGTCCTCCGGGCGGTCAACGGCCAGCCGGGGTGATCCCCAGGCCGCGCCTGCCTTCCCGTCGCCCCGGGCCGGCCCGGCTGGCCCGGGGATTCTTTTTTGCTGGAACGCCTAGCACTTTCCATGGATCCTGGCGGAAGGAGGCCGGGACCTTGCTGAGGAACCTCCATGAGGAGGTGGCGCATGGTGGGAGGTGGTTCCGCCCTGACGGTCCATCCCGAGGGTGAGGCGGCGGCATCGGGCTGGTCAGGGGGTATCCCCAGGGAAAACTTGACGGGCCAGAGGGACAAGGGTGAAGAAGACGAAAGAGTAGGGCAAGTCCGTGAAGTCATGGTTTCCGTGTTCTTTGCATACTGAACCCGTGAGGCCCTGTCGGGTCCAGGCACGCGGCATGGAAGGATGGCCACGGGCCTGTGGGAAGATCACCTGGGGTGAGGTGCGTCATGCGACTCGTCTTCCTCGGACCGCCAGGCGGCGGTAAAGGCACGCAAGCAGAGATCCTGGCCGAAAAACGTCAGCTGCCCGCCATTTCCACGGGGCAGATCTTGCGCGAGGCGGCTCAGAGCGAGATCCTGGGGCCTGTGGTCCGGCGGACCATCGACGAGGGGAACCTGGTGCCCGACAACCTGATGATCCGCATCGTTGAAGACCGGCTCCGCCGCCCGGACTGCCGGCGGGGCTTTATCCTCGACGGGTTTCCGCGGACGGTGGCCCAGGCCGATGAGCTGGGCAGGCTTCTGGACCGCATGGGGTTGAAGCTCGATGGCGTCATCCTGCTCAAGGTGGAGGAGGAGCAGCTGGTCAAGCGGCTGGCCGAGCGCCGCGTCTGCTCCCGGTGCGGCGCCACCTACCACCTGACCTCTCGCCCCCCCGAGCGGCCGGGCCTGTGCGACCGGTGCGGCGGTGCCCTCAAGCAGCGGGATGACGACCGGGAAGAGGTGGTGCGGGAACGGTTCCGCACCTACCGGGAGAAGACCCTCCCTCTGGTCGACTACTATGCCGCCCGGGGCTTGCTCCATCCCATCGACGGGGATCAACCCATCGACCAGGTGGCCCGAGCCATCGAGGAGGCCCTGGCCCACCTGGACGGGCCCAGCCAGGCGCCCGACGGCCATCAGGGGCCGTCGCCCCGGGAGGCCGCGGCGGGCCAAGGCTGAGGGGAGCCCCCGCCCTCCATGGGAGACGGCGGCCTGCCCGGCCGCCGTCGGGAAGGCCCCTCAAGGCACCAAGAGCCGTCCCAACCCCAGGATGTTCCCCTGCCAGTAGGCGCTGCCCGGCCGCGCGAAGGTCTCCACCACCCGGCCCTGCCGGGCGGAGGCGACCACAAAGTCCACCCGGTCCGGCCCGATGCGGGTGATGATGGCCACCCCCGTCGGATCACCGCTGGCCCCCTTGAAGAAGAGCAGATCCCCCGGGACCGCCTCCTCCAGATCCACCGCGTTCACGTTCCAGTAAAAGATGGCCGCGCTGTTGGCATCCGTCACCTCCACCAACCCCGCGGGGCCGCCCTGCATCAGGAAGGTGAGCCCTGGGATGACGGACCGGTAGACGTTGACCACCAGCCCGGAGGCATCCACGCCCATGGAGCGGGGATCGGCACCGTTTTGGACCGCCTCCAGAAACTGCTCCAGGGTGGTCTGGCCGCCCAGCCGGAAGGGCATCCCCTGCTGGCTCTCCCCGTTGAGGGGATACTGGACCCGGGCGTAGTTCAGCGCCTCTTCCGCGGCCTGAGCCGCCACCTCGGGGCTGACGGGCTGGCGGGAGGCGATGGTCTGGGCACCACTCCCCGGTGCGGCCACGAGCACCCAAGCCACCAGGACCACCAGCCAGCCGAGCTGTCTGAGGCCGGTTCGGGACACGGGCATCTCCTCCTTCGCGACGCGGTCCAGCCGGGTTCCCAGGCAGGTCTTTCCACCAAGAGGTTCGGAACGGGGTCCAGGACTCCTTCGCGCCCCTTCCCCAGGCCGTCGGGTGGGCCAGCACCCCTGGCCTGCCCGGGGGTGGGTCCCCCTGGGCAGACTAACCCCGCGCGAGCGGGGAGGGAGCGAGCGTGACCGAGAGGATCCGAAAAGCCGGTGAGGCCCGGGCCCGGCTCCGGCGGGCGCAGAACGCCATGATGGAGATCGGCCAGCTGGCCCGGGAGCTGGGACAGGAACCGTCGGCCGTGCGGCCCCAGGCCCGCCTCCTGCAGCTGATCCGGCAAGTGGAGGCGGAGCTGCAGGCCCTCCAAGGGGCCACCGAAGGCGCGGGGCCGACCGGGCCCGACGGCGGCCGGTAGCCCCGCGGCCGGCCCCGAGTCCGGCGGCCGGTCGCCGCGCCCGGGAGTCGGGAGGCTCCCTCGGGCACCCGCTACCCGTCAGCCTTGGACCCGGGATCGGGTGCCACCACCCGCCAGCCTGGGGGCAGGCCCCTGGCCTCCACCTGCACCTGCCAGCCCTGGCCCTCCGCCTTGAGATCGACCCGATGGTCGCCCACGGGGAGCCCCCGCAAGGAGAGCCAGGGGAGCCAAGGAGGCAAGTAGGGCCGGACCCGGAGCTCCCGGGCGATGCCGTCCACCTCCAGGTTGAGAAGGCCCTCCACCAGGAGGAAGGGAACGGCCGCGGCCCAGGCCTGGGGAGAGCAGGCGACGGGATAGGGCACCGGCCCTCCAGGACGGGCGGGATGGCCTGCGAAGAGCTCGGGCAGGCGGCGGAGGGGTATGAAGCGGGAGGCCTCCACCAGCCCCCGGGCCAGCCGGGCGGCCGCCTCGCCTTGACCGTAGCGGGCCATGCCCCGCAAGGCCAGGGCCGTATCATGGGGCCAGACGGACCCGTTGTGGTAGCTCAAGGGGTCGTAGGCCCGGTGCCCCTCCGCCAGGGTGCGCAGGCCGTACCCGGAAAAGAGGTCGGGCGCCATCAGCCGCCGGGTGATGGCCGCCCCTTCCTCGTTGGGGACGGCCCCCGCCCAGAGGAGGTGGCCTGGGTTGGAGGTGGGCGAGGCGACGGGGCGCTTCTGCCCGTCCAGGGCCAGCGCGTAGAGCCCCTCCCCGATCCGGTACTGTTCCAGCAGGGCCTGCTGGCGGCGGGCGGCCAGCGCCTCCAGCTGGTGGGCCCGATCCGCCTCGCCCCACAGGCGGGCCAAGAAGGCGGCGCTCCGGAGGGCGGCCACCAGGTACCCTTGGACCTCCACCAGCGCGATGGGGGGCTGGGCCAGGCGACCGTCGGGGTCCACCGTGGAGTCGAAGGAGTCTTTCCAGCCCTGGTTGGTGAGGAGGCCCCGGCCGTCGTACTCCAGGAAGCCGTCGCCGTCCAGGTCCCCCTCGCCCGTGACCCAGGCCAGGGCCGCCTCCACGTGGGGCCGGAGGCGCTCGGCCAGGTCCCGGTCCCCGGTCCAGCGGACCACCTTCCCCGCCAGCATGAGGAAGAGGGGGGTGGCATCCACGCTCCCGTAGTAGGGGGTGTGGGGCAAGAGCCCCATCCGGGCCAGCTCCCCTTGCCGGAGCTCATGGAGGATCTTGCCCGGGGCCTCTTCCCGGAAGGGGTCGCGGGCCTTCCCCTGGTAGCGGGCCAGGGTGAGGAGGGTGGCCCGGGCCAGGGCCGGGGTGAGGAGGAGGGCCTCCCGGGAGGCGATCAAGCTGTCCCGGCCAAAGAGGACGGCAAACCAAGGGATCCCCGCGGTGGGCACCAGGCCGTCGCCCATCTCCGTGGCCAGGTGGTAGAGGTCTTCCCGGCCCCGCTCCCAGAGGAGGACCAGGTCAGGGTCGGGCGCCTCCAGGGTGGTGGTGGCGGCCCGCCAGCCTTCCGCCCCCTCCTGCCGCCGCCGGCGCTCCTCCCGAAGGCGGTCGGCCACGGGCTGGCCTGGGTCAAGGGGGCGTGCCTCTCCTTCCCCCACGGCCACCCGGAGCCGGACGGTGAAGGGGACTTGGGGTGCCAGCTCCAGCTCCCAAACCAGCTGCTCACCCTCCACCTGGGCCAAGGGCTCGACCTGCCCCACCGTGGCCCGCTCCACCCCGTCCCGGCCCCGGTAGCGGAAGCGGAACCCCTCGGGCGTGAAGGCCCGCTCCACCGGCGGCCGCTCCCCCTGCAGGGGGTACCCCCGGACCAGAAACATGTCGGCGAAGTCGGCGTTCGCCGTGAGGACCAGCTTGATCGGGAGGGGTTCCCGGTGGTGGTTGGTCAGGGTGAGCTCCTCGTAGAGGGCGTCCCCCACCAAACGGCGCCGGTCCACCTCCACCGCGTAGGGCGAGACCTCCCCTTCCCGGCTGAGGGGGAAGCCGAGGACCGTCCGGCTCTCCGCCCCCTCCACCCAGGTGTGGAGCGCCCGCGGGACCTCCCCGTTGATGGTCCACTGGAGGGTCGAGAGGTACCGGGTGTCCCGGTGGTAGAGGCCCGTCTCCCCCCGGGCCAGCTCATCGCTGGGACCGGTGAACAGGAAAAGGTCCCCGGTCTTCACCACGAAGCCGTCCACGGCCGCAGCACCTCCCACCTGCCCAGGCAGGCCGCCCGACGCAGGAAAGGGCCTGTCCCGGAGCGAAGCCACTTCCCCGTTCGCCGGAGGATCGGGGACTCCTCCCTCGCCCTCGGGGATGGCGGCCGCCGTTCCGCCGCAAGCTAGGACGGGCGGAGGATCCCGCCCGCCGGCGGAAGGGAGGGTTCCTATGTTCCGTCTCTACCCGTCGCCTGCCGAGGTGGAGGCGCCCCACACCATCTACGATGCCATCACCTTCCCCCCGCCGCCGCCCGAGCGGCCCTACACCTGGATCAACATGGTCGCCACCCTGGATGGGCGGGTCACCCTGGGGCGGGGCCGGATCCGGACGCCTTTGGGCTCCAAACTGGACCGGATCCTCATGAGCCGGCTCCGGGTCCACGCGGATGCGGTCCTGCAGGGCGCGGGGACGGTCCGGGACGCGGGGTACTTCCCCCGGGTTCCCGACGACCTCCGGGCCCAGCGCCGGGCGGCCGGCCGGGAGGAGCACCCCCTGGCGGTGGTGGTCACCCGGACCTGCGACCTGCCCTTCGACGCGCCCTTCTTCCGCCAGGTGCCGGGCCGGACCCTGATCCTCACCACCGGCCGGGCCATGCCGGAGCGGGTGGAGGCAGCCCGGGCCGTGGCTGAGGTGGTCGTCCTGGGGGAGGACCAGGTGGACCTGGCCGGGGCCATGGCCTATCTCCGACGGGAGCGGGGGGTGGCGTACCTGCTTTCGGAAGGCGGGCCCAGCCTCAACCACAGCTTCTTCGCCCAAGGCTTGGCGGATGAGCTCTTCTTGACGGTGGCCCCCCGGATCGGCGGCTACCGGGCCGACCTCACCGCGGTGGACGGGCCGGCGGTGCTCGAGCCCCTGCCGGAGTTGGAGCCGGTCAGCCTCTACCTGCACGAGCGGGAACTCTTTCTCCGGTACCGGCGGATCGATGGGTCTGGCCGGGGCGGCCAGTGAGGCCGCCCCGGGGTGCCCCGTGGTGACGGGTCTACCGCTGAACCAGCTTGATCAGGGCGCTGGCGATGGCTTTCTGCTCCGACTCGTCGGCGGCCCGCCAGAGGTCCCGCAGGACGGCCTGTTCGGGGGTGGCCGGATCCACCTTGTTCTCCAGGAAGTCCCCGATCTGCTCCGCCTGATTGACCAGGCTGTCGTGTCCCAGGCCGGCCCGCTCCCCGGCGCGCACCGCTTTGGCCAGCGTCTCCTTCCACTGGTCCCAGCCCATGTTCAAATCCAAGCCCTTCCCCCCTTCCACCTCGCTGAGCCACTGCGTGCATCCTTAGCTTGAAGGGCTGTTCGCGGTGGGATACACCGCGGGCCCTGGAAGATTTCCGCGGGCTCCCCGCCACCCTTCGGAGGTGAGCTGATGGCAACCGACCCGGCTGCCGAGGGGGTGCTCTTCGACCCCTCCCGCCGAGCGGACGTCAACGTGGTGGAAGGACCGGAGACGACCCGGGTGATCCTGCGCCTCCGCCTCCGCCAGCCGGAGGTGGTCCCCCGGCTGGAGTGGCGCCAAGCTGGCTGGACCACCCTGCCCATGACCCCCGCCGGTCTCCTGGGGGACTGGATGGTCTTCCAAGCAGTCATTCACGGGGCGGACCTGGCTGAGCCCATCGCCTACCGCTTCGCCCTCGCAGGACCCGACGGAGAGCGGTTCCTTGGGGCCCGGGGGCTTGCCCCCGATCCCCAAGAGGCGGGCACCTTCCGGCTGTGCCCGGGGGCCCTCGCCCCCTTCCCCGTCCTCCCGTGGACCCAAGGCCGGGTCTTCTACCAGGTCTTCCCCGACCGGTTCGCCAACGGCGATCCGTCGAACGACCCCCCCGGGACCACCCCCTGGGGCGGGCCCATCACCCACGGGACGGGCGAGCAGTACTACGGGGGGGATCTGGCCGGGCTCATCGACCGCCTCGACTACCTGGCGGAGCTGGGCGTGGGCGGCATCTACTTGAACCCCATCTTTGCCTCGGGCAGCTCCCACGGCTACGACACGGTCGACTACTTCCGCATCGACCCCCGCCTGGGGGATCTGGACACCTTCCGGGCGCTCTTGGACGAGGCCCACCGGCGGGAGATCCGGGTGATCCTGGATGCCGTCTTCAACCACACGGGGACAGGCTTCTGGGCCTTCCAGGATGTGATGGAGCGGGGGGCCGCCTCCCGCTACAAAGACTGGTACTTCTTCCACGGTTTCCCCGTGGATGTGGAGGGCCCCAACTACGAGGCCTGGTGGAACGTGGCCTCCCTGCCCAAGCTCCGGGTGGCCAACCCCGAGGTCCGGGCGTACCTGATGGGGGTCGCCCGCTACTGGACCCGCTTCGGCATCGACGGCTGGCGGCTGGACGTGCCCAACGAGATCCGGGAGCCGGGCTTCTGGGAGGAGTTCCGCCTGACGGTGAAGGGGATCAATCCCCAGGCGTACGTGGTGGGGGAGATCTGGCACGTGGAGCCCGAGTGGCTGGAAGGGGACCGCTTCGATGCGGTGATGAACTATCCCCTCGCCCGGGACGCCCTGGTGGGCTTCTACCGGGGCCAGGGTGGGCTGGGGGCGACGGAGCTGGACCGGGCCCTCCGGCGGGCTCTCCTCGTCTACCCCGAGCAGGCGGTGCTGATGAACTTCAACGTCATGGGCTCCCACGACACCTCCCGGGTGCTGACCGCCTTAGGCGGGGGGAACCTCGGGGATCGGCCCGACCCCGTGGCCGTCCGGCGGTTGAAGGCCCTGAGCACCTTCCTCTTCGCCCTCCCCGGCGTGCCCGTCATCTACTACGGGGACGAGCGGGGGATGCTGGGCGAGAAGGGGGAGAACTGGGACGCCCAGCGGGCTCCCCTGGTGTGGGAGGAGTGGGGGGAGGCGGGCCGGGAGCTCTTCGCCCACTTCCAGACCCTGATCCGCCTCCGGCGCCAGCATCCCGCGCTCTGGAGCCCGGTGGTCACCCGGCTGGCGGTGGACGACGAGGCGGGGCTTTACGCCTGTACCCGGTCGGGCGGCGGGGAGGAGCTGGTGGTGGTCACCACCCGGACCCCGGGCCCGGTCCGGACGGTCTTGGCCGGCGTGTCAGGCCGCTACCGGGACCTGATCACGGGGACCCAGCTCCAGGCGGGCGGGCACGGGTTGGAGGTGGCCCTGGACGGGCCCGAAACCCGGCTCCTTCTCCGGGAGTAGACAAGACGGGGCGAGACGGCCTGGGGGCGGCCGGTCCGGCCGCCCCCGCCAGATCCCCCTCAGTTCCCGCCCGGCTCCGTCTGGCGACGGGCATCCAGGAGCCGGTCCAGCTCCTCCGGCGGCAGCACCTGCTCTTCCAGGCAGACGGCCCGGATGGTCTTCCCCGTCTCGTAGGCCTTGTAGGCCAGCTCCGCGGCCCGGTCGTACCCGATCCGGGGCACCAGCGCGGTGACCATGGCCAGGCTCTGCTCCACCAGGCTCTCGCACCGCTCCCGGTCGGCCTCCAGGCCGGCGATGGTCTTCTCCTGGAAGTTGGCCGCGGCGTTGGCCAGCAGCTCGATGGACTGCAGCAGGTTGTAGGCCAGGACGGGCATCATGGCGTTCAGTTCCAAGTTGCCCCGTTCGGCCGCGATGGTGATGGTCAAATCGTTCCCCATCACCTGCGCGCAGACCATCATCACCGACTCGCAGATGACGGGGTTCACCTTGCCCGGCATGATGGAGGAGCCCGGCTGGACCGGCGGCAGCTTCAGCTCGCCCAGGCCGCACCGGGGGCCCGAGCCCAGCCAGCGGATGTCGTCGGCGATCTTCATCAGGCTGACGGCCACCGTCTTCAGGGCGCCCGAGGCGAAGACGGCCGCATCCTTGGCCGCCTGGGCTTCGAAGTGGTTCTCCGCCTCCCGCAGCTCCAGCCCCGTCATCTCCGCCAGGCGGGCGATGGCCCGGCGGGCGAACTCGGGATGGGTGTTGATCCCCGTGCCCACCGCGGTGCCGCCGAGGGCCAGCTCACCCAGCTCCCTCTGGGCCTGGCGGATCCGGCGGATGCCGTGCTCGATCTGGCTGGCGTACCCGCTGAACTCCTGGCCCAGGCGGATGGGTGTGGCATCCTGCAGGTGGGTCCGGCCGATCTTGACGATGTCGTCGAAGGCCCGGGCCTTCTCCGCCAGCCCCGCGTGGAGCCGTTCCAGGCTGGGGATCAGATGGCGTTCCATCTGCTCCAGGGCGGCCAGGTGGATGGCGGTGGGGATCACGTCGTTGGAAGACTGGCCCATGTTGACGTGGTCGTTGGGGTGAACCTTCCGGCTCCCCAGCTCCCCGCCCAGGAGCTCGCTGGCCCGGTTGGCGATCACCTCATTGGCGTTCATGTTGGTGGAGGTGCCCGAGCCGGTCTGGAAGATGTCGAGGACGAAGTGCTCGTCCAGCTTGCCGTCGGCCACCTCCTGCGCCGCTTGAACGATGGCCTCGCCCCGCTCCCGGTCGAGCCGGCCCAGCTCCATGTTGGTCTCAGCCGCCGCCCGCTTGATCAGCCCCAGGGCGCGAATGAAGGCCCGGGAGAACCGGAGGCCGCTGATTGGGAAGTTGAGGACCGCCCGCTGGGTCGAGGCGCCGTAGTAGGCCCCGGCCGGAACCTCCATGGGACCCATGGAGTCCCGCTCGATGCGAACCTCACTCAAGGTGCCCAAACCTCCTCACAGGGAGTGACGGACTCCCGTACTGAGTACCCCCTCCACCCCCATTCTCCGCAGCGGGACCAAATTCATCCTGGCTGCCCGGCGGGCCAGGGGTGGAGCCAGCCGTGCTCGCAGACCAGGCCGTCCAGGGGCTGGTCTGTGGGCCCGGCGGGACAGCGGGGCACCAGCTGGCCCGCGTAGAGCAGGCCCACCCGGGGGATGCCGGCAGGGAGCCGGGCCAGGAGCCGGTCGTAATACCCCGCCCCGTAGCCCACCCGGTGGCCGAAGGGGTCGAAGGCGAGGCCGGGGACCAGAACCAGGTCGATCTCCAGGGCCACCGCCTCCGGGGGCTGGGCCGTGCGAGGTTCGGGGATGGCCTGGAAGGGGCCGGGAACCAGATCGGCGGCGGGGTCGGCCACCCGGCCCAGCAGGAGCTGGCGCCGGCGCCGGTCCACCTTGGGCGCGAAGAGGGTCTTCCCCTCCCGGAGGGCCGCCTCCACCAGAGGCCCTGTGGCCACCTCCCGACCCACCGAGAGGTAGAGGAGGACCCCCCGGGCCTCCCGCCAGAGGGCCCGACCCGTGAGGATCCTGTGGATCTGCCGGCTCCAGGCGGCCGCCGTCTCCGCGGGCAGGGTGGCCCGCCACGCGCGGAGGCGCCGCCGGAGAAGGCTCTTGGGCGGCGGCTCCACCAGGTGAGCCACCACCTCCGCCACCACCTGGGCGGGGGAGTGGGGGCCCGGCGTGGCGGAGAGGAGGGTGAGGGGCCCCTCCCGAACCCGTCGGGCCAGCTCCAGGAGCGGGGTACCGGGGCCCGTCAGGAGCTCCACCAGGTACCGGCTCCGGAAGAGCTCCCACTGGCGATGCTGCTCGTACCACCGGCGGAGCCCCGCGGAAGGGGCCAGCTCCGGCATCCAAAGAGCCTCCTCCTCGAGCCGGGCCTCTTCGGGGACCCCTGGGGGCTCCACCAGCACTCGGGTGCCGTCCCTGGGCGAGGCAGGCTCCGCCAGGGACTTCACCTGAAGGTCCACGGCTGGCTCCCTCCTTTGCCGCATACTGGCTCCCGGAGGGGGGCCGTCTCCCGAAGGGGAGGACCCGGGCGGAGGCACCCTAGACGCGACCAGAAGGCGCGGGAGGGAGCACGGTGCGCGTGCAGCCGGTGAAGGATCTGGACATGTTGGCCGAGGAGCTGGACCGGCGGTTGAAGGGGACCCTCTGTGTGGTCAACCTGCGCCATGGGCAGGACGAGCTGGCCCAGGTCCGCCTGGAGGTGGAGCAGATCTACGTGGACGACCGGGTCCCCACCACCCGGACCCTCCGAGTGCTGGGCCGGATCCCCGACGGTCCCGACCACGGCGCGGTGGCCATCCCCCTGGGACCCGAGATGAGCGGCCAGTGGACCGACACGGACGGGCGGGTGGACCTGGTTCAGGGTGGGTACATCCTCTCCATCATCCCCTCGCCTGGGCGCCGCCAGCGAGCCCACGAGCGGGGCGAGTCGGCCCGGGTCTAAAGGAGGCCCACCTCCGCGGCCGCCTCCCGGAGAATCTGGGCCGAGCGGCGGAAAGCCCTCTCCTCATCGGGCGCCAGGGGCAAGACCACCACCCGGCGGACACCCCCCCGGTCCAGGATGGCGGGCACGCCGATGCAGAGGTCCTCCGCGTCCGGATAGCCCGTGGCCAGGGTGGAGATGGTGTGGACCGATCCTTCGTCGTGAACCACTGCCTCCACGATCCGGGCCAGGGCGGCGGCAATGGCGTAATAGGTCGCGCCCTTCCGCTGGATGATCTCGTAGGCCGCCCGGCGGACGTCGTTGACCAGCGCCTCCCGGAAGGCGGCGTCAGCAAGCTGCCTGGCCTCGGGGATGCCCGCCTCCGCCAGCTGGTCCAAGGGGATCCCGCCCACGGTCGCCCGGCTCCAGACGGCCAGCTCCGAGTCCCCATGCTCGCCGATGATGGAGGCATGAATGCTCCGGGGGTCCACATGGAGGATCTGCCCCAACCGGACCCGCAGGCGGGCGGTGTCCAGAACGGTGCCCGAGCCGAGGACCCGCTGGCTGGGAAACTGGGAGAACCGCTGGGTGGCCAGGGTGAGGATGTCCACGGGGTTGGTCGCCACCAGCAGGATCGCCCGAGGCGCCACCCGGGCCACCTCGGGGACGATCTGGTGGAAGATCTCCACATTCCGCTTCAGGAGGTCGAGCCTGGTCTCCCCCGGCCGCTGGGAGGCGCCCGCGGCCAGCACCACCAGATCGGCCCCCTCCAGGTCGTCGTAGGTGCCGGCATGGACCAGCGCTGGGCGGGCGAAGGCCAGCGCGTGCCGGATGTCCATGGCATCCCCTTCCGCCTTGTCGCGGTTGATGTCCACCAGGACCACTTCCCGGGCCAGGCGTTGGATGATCACCGTGTAGGCGAAGGTGGATCCCACCAAGCCCGAGCCCACCACACCGATCTTGGGGCCTTCCCACTCCGCAAGCACGTCTGGCGACCTCCTTCCCTTTACCCTCCACAGGGTGCCCCAAACACGCGCACGCGCCGCGAGGCTTCCCGCCCTGGGGTTCGGAACAGGATCCCATCTTCCTCCTCCCGGGCCGTTGACGCCGCCCGGTTCCTGGCGGCGGAAGGCCGCCTGGCCTGGTCCAATTCGGCCCCGCGGGGGGAGGAAGGGGCCATCCATCCTGGGACGGCCGACCCTGCCCCATTCGCCGGCCAGCCGGTAGGATCACAAGGGGAGGGGTGGCCATGCCTCGGGCCCAACGGATGATGGTGGCGGTCGTCTTCCTGGGCGTCCTGGTCTGGATCGGGCTCACCGTCGCGACGGGTGTCGGCGTCCACCACCGCCTTCCCGAGCGGGGCTTCCGGGTGCCTGACTTCGCCCTCACCGATCTGAACGGGCGGACGGTGACGCCCAGCCTCCTGGCCGGCCGGCCCTGGCTCCTCCACTTCTGGGCCAGCTGGTGCTCGTCGTGTCTCGCGGAGCTGCCGGAGTTGGTTGCCTTCGCCCAGGCCCACCCGGAAGTGACGATCCTCTGGGTCTCGGTGGGCGAGCAGCCCCAGACCGTCCGCCGCTCCCTGGACGGGACCCCCCTGCGGGGCCTGGTGGGGGTGGATCCGGACCAAGCCCTCGCCTCCCAGTTCAGGGTACGGGGCCTGCCCGCCACCTTCTGGATCGACGCCCGGGGCGTCATCCGCGAGGTGGTGACCGGTCCCATGACCCGCGCCCAGATGGAGGCCCTTCTGCCCAGGCTCGACCCAAACGCCTTCTAGACGCGCTCTCCCGCCTTCCGTCGGCTCCCCCCCGGCGGCCCGCAGAAGGATATGGAATCTCAGGAGTGAAAGAATGGGACGTGTCTGAACCCTGGCGCGGCACGTCCAGGGTCACGACTTCGGGAGGGAGACCCTCATTGGCCTCGCAGCGTTTTGCCATCTCCATGGCTGGTGACCAGGGGGCGGCCAGCCCCTTCCGGACCTGGTTTGCAGAAGGCTTGGCCCAACGGCTTGCCCAGGACGGGTACGAGCAGGTGGCGGCTGAGGGCGCGGAGGAGCTCCAACTGGTCCTCCACTTCGTGGAGCGGGACCGCTTCCGTCCCTTCCGCCGTCAGGCCCAGGGCACCTTTGTGGCCGTCATCGCCGAAAGCTCCGAACCCATCCGCGACGCGGTGCGGGAGGCGTACCGGGTTCTGATCGGCAACCTGGGGAACCTCCTCATGTACATCGGCCCCGCCCAGGACGGCCAGGCGCTGGCGCCAGGCCAGCCGCTGGAGGTCCACTTCGTCACCTTGGAGCAGGGCCACTACGTCGAGCCGTATGGTCCAGGCCAGGAGGCGTCTTTTTTCGACCGGGTCTACGCGCGCCTCAAGCCCTTGGCCACGTCCACGCTGGTCATCAACAACGAGTTCATCCCCGATTTGGAGGAGGAGCTGTGGGAAGGGGATGAGCTGACGGAGCAGATCAGCCGGGCGGGCAAGCGGCTGGACGAGATGGGCCTCCTGCCCGCGCCCTTCCCGCTGGATGAGGTCCTCACCGAGCGGGACCGGCGGCACCTGATGAAGCTCTTCGGCGTGGGCGGCCTGAGCTACTGCAACTTCAGCGCCAGGAAAGACAGCACCCGTTTCTGGATGAGCGCAAGCGGCGTGGACAAGTCCAACATGCGGGAGATCGGGCGGGACATCCTCATGGTGAAGGGGTACGACGGGGCGCGCAATGTCATCCTCCTCAGCGTGCCGCCCCACGTCACGCCCCGGCGGGTCTCGGTGGACGCCATCGAGCACTGGATGATCTATCAGGAGTTTCCCGGGGTCGGGGCCATCCTCCACGCCCACGCCTGGATCGACGGCGTGGAGGCCACGCCCTTCAACTACCCCTGCGGGACCCTGGAGATGGCCCAAGCGGTGGTGGAGAAGCTCCGCCAGGCGCCCGATCCCGCCCACGCGGTGGTGGGCTTGAAGAACCACGGGCTGACCATCACCGGCGAGAGCCTGGACGAGATCTTTGCTCGGGTGGGGGACCGGTTGGTGAGCCAGGTCCCCATGAGCTGACGTGGCCGCGGTGGTCCGGGGGGTGGGGTACCGCCTCTCCATCCCCCGGTATTTGGCGGCGAAGGCCTTGGGCCGCCGCCTGCCCACCTTGTACTACGGCCGTCTCTCCAACGTCGGGGTGATCACCCTCCCCCGGCGGCCCCTGCCGGGGCCCGACTGGGTCCGCTTGGTCCCCATCCTGGCCGGGATCTGCGGGAGCGATCTGGGGACGATTACAGGCCGAAACAGCCCGGCCCTCTCGCCTCTGGTCTCCTTCCCGGCGGTCCTGGGCCACGAGGTGGTCGCCCGGGTGGTGGAGGCGGGGCCCCAGGCGGGGGTGGCGGCGGGGCAGCGGGTGGTGGTCAACCCCTTCTTGCCGTGCCAGGTGCGGGGGCTGGAGCCGTGCCCCACCTGCCAGCGGGGCGAGACCTGCATGTGTGAGAACTTCGACCAGGGGGCCTTCGCCCCGGGCATGCTCCTGGGCTTCTGCCGGGATCTGCCCGGCGCGTGGTCCGAGGAGTTCTTGGCCCACCGGAGCCAGCTCTTTCCCGCGCCGGCCGGGCTGAGCGACGACCGGCTGGTCTTGGTGGAGCCCCTGGCCATCGCCCTCCATGCCGTCCTCCGGGAGCCGCCCGGGGAAGGGGCGCGGGTGCTCGTGGTGGGTGCGGGGCCCATCGGCCTGGCCACCATCGCCGCTTTGCGCCTCCTGGAGCTTCCCGTCCACGTGACGGTGGTGGCCAAGTACCCCCTCCAGGAGGAGCTGGCCCGGCGGTTCGGGGCCGACCGGGTCTACCGGTGGCGCCGGGGGGAGGCGCCCGCCTTCCGAGCGGCCCGGGAGGTGACAGGGGCCCGCATCCTCAAGCCCGTCCTGGGCCGGGCGGTGGTGAGCGGCGGCTTCGACGTCACCTACGACTGCGTGGGTTCCCGGGCGAGCCTGGACGATGCCCTGCGGGTCACCCGGCCCGGAGGGCGGGTGGTGGTGGCCGGGGCGGCGGGCCAGATCCCCCAGCTGGACTGGACCTTCGTCTGGTCCAAGGGGCTCCGGGTGGTGGGGAGCGTGGGGTACGAGCTGGAGCAGGTGGGCGGCCGCCAGGTCCACACCATCCAGCTGGCCATGGAACTGCTCGAAGGCCGCCCCGATCTGCCCCTGGAAGCGATGATCACCCACCGGTTCCCGCTGGAGCGGTACCGGGAGGCGCTGGCCCTGAGCCTGGGACCCCAGCGCCGGGAGGCGGTGAAGGTGGTCTTCACCGGCCCTGCCAGGGAGGATGGAGCCTTTGGCCGGCCCTGACGGGCCCCCCCTCCGCCGAGGGCCCGCCAGCCCCACCCTCCACTGGCCGGGCAAGCCCACGCCTGAGCAGGTTCTGGCCGAGGCCCGCCAGATCCAGCCCCGTTTCCGGCTGGCCGAGCGGTGGGGCGCCCCAGAGGTTGAGGCGGGCCAGCTCTACTGGGGGGAGAACCTCCATGTGGCCGCCCACCTTCTCCAGGCCTGGCGGGGGCGGGTCGATCTGGTCTACATCGACCCACCCTTTGGCCTGCAGCGGGCCCTCCGGCGCCGGTGGGGCGCCCACCCGGCCGACCCCGTGGCCTACCAGGATCGCTGGCCCGAGGGCCTCGCCGGCTACCTCCAGATGCTCTACCCCCGCCTCGTCCTGATCCGGGAGCTCCTCAGCGACTCGGGCAGCCTCTACGTCCACCTGGGGCCTCAGGTGGCCCCGTATGTCCGGGTTCTCCTGGATGAGCTCTTCGGGCCGGGCACCTTCCGGAACGAGATCATCTGGCGGCGGGATGCGGCGGGCAAGGGGGGCAAGCGCGCCTCGCCCCAGTGGCCCCGGAACACCGAGTCCATCCTTTTCTACACCAAGAGGCCCAAAGGGTACCACTTCACCCAGCTGACCCGGCCCCTCTCGCCGGAGCAGGCGGCCGCCTACCGGCTAAAGGAGCCCGATGGCCGACGGTTCCGGGCGGTCCAGCTGGGGAACTACACCGAGGCCTCCATCCGCCGTCTGGAGGCTCAGGGCCGGATCTACGTCTCGCCCACCGGGAAGCGGTACAAGAAGTACTACCTGGATGAGGCCCGGGCGACCATCGACGGCCTCTGGACCGACCTGCCCGGTTTTGGCACCCGGAGCGCGGCCAAGGAGCACCTGGGCTATCCGGGCCAGAAACCCGAAGCCCTCCTGGAGCGGATCCTCCTTGCCTCCTCCCGGCCGGGCGACGTGGTGGCGGACCTCTTCGCCGGAACGGGGACGACCCTGGTGGTCGCCCAGCGTCTGGGCCGGCGGTGGTTGGGCTGTGACCTCTCGCCCCTGGCCCTCCAGGCCTGCCGGCGGCGCCTGAGCGCCCTGGACGGGGCGGCCCTTGAGATCTGGTGGGAGGAGGCACCCGCCCCCTGTGGGGTCGAAGGGGAGAGGGCCCCGGTGGGGGTCGAAGCGCGGCGGGAAGGGCGGGCGGTCCGGCTGCGGCTGGTGGGCCTGCCCCAGGGGCCTGGGGCACCGGCCGGCGGGCCCGGCGACGGGCCGCCTCTGGTGGAGGGCTGGGCGGTGGACGGCGAGATGGCCGGCGTCTTCCGGCCGCTCTGGCACACCTTCGGCCCCGTCCGGGTCCAGGACCCGCCCCTGGCCCGGGAGGCGGTGGTCCCCCTCCCCGTTCAGGCCCAGGGGGTGCGGGTCCAGGTGGCCGACGGGGCCGGGAGGCTCTACCGCTTCGCCGCGAGGCTGGGGGAGCTGCCCGCGGGCCCAGGTTGGGCCGCCCTGGTCCAGGTGGCCCATGACTGAGGGCTGGGCGGCCCTGGGCGACGGGGGCGGGGTGAGGAGGCGAGGGGAGCGGCGGTGCTGGAGATCCGAGGAGTGCGGAAAGGGTTTGGGCGGGTCCAGGCTGTGAACGGGTTGGACCTCACCGTGGAGGAGGGGGCCATCTTCGGCCTGATCGGCCCCAACGGCTCGGGCAAGACGACCACCATGCGGATGATCCTCCACATCCTGGAGCCGGACGAAGGGGCCATCACCTGGCAGGGCCGCCCCGTCCGGGAGGTGGCCACCCGGGAGTTCGGCTACCTGCCCGAGGAGCGGGGGCTCTACCCCCGGATGACGGTCCGGGAGGAGCTCCGCTTCTTTGCTGCCTTGCGCGGGGTGACGGGCCCCCAGTTGGAGCACGAGATGGAGCTCTGGCTCCAACGGCTCATGGGGGCCGAAGCGGAGAAGATGGTGGAGGCGCTCTCCAAGGGGAACCGGGTCAAAGTCCAGTTTCTGGCGGCGGTCCTCCACCGGCCCCGGCTCTTGGTGCTCGATGAGCCTTTCAGCGGCCTGGATCCCGTCAACGTCCAGCGCTTCAAGGAGGCGGTCCTGGACCTCTGGGCCCGGGGGACCACCATCCTCTTCTCCAGTCATCGGATGGACCACGTGGAGGAACTCTGCACCCACCTGGGCCTCATCAAGGAGGGGCGGCTCGTGCTGGCTGGTTCCCGGGACCAGGTGCTGGCCGCTTCAGGGCGCCGGGTCCTGCGCCTGACCCTGGCCGGCCCCCAGGAGATGGAGGCCCTTATCCAGCGGGTGCCGGCCCTGGGGGCCGGGAAGCGGGCCGGCCGGTCCCTGGAGGTGGCGGTGACGGGCGGGATCGATCCTCAGGCCATCCTCCGCCAGGCCCTGGAGGTGGGCCAGGTGGAGCGTTTTGAGGTGGGCCCGCCCAGCTTGGAGGAGCTCTACCTGGAGCTGGTGGGCGAGGGGGTTCCCGCCCCATGAGCCCGTGGCAGGTCATCGCCCGGCGGGAGTTCCGGGCCGTCACCGGCGGGTGGCCCTACCGGGTGGTCACCGTGGTGGGGGCCCTGCTCCTCGCGGCTCTCGCCTGGACCCCTGTGCTTATCGCCCCTCTTACCGGCCCTTCCGTGGGGGACGGGTCGCCCGCCCGGATCCTCGTGGCCGCACCGTGGGAGCTCTTCCAGGCCCTGGAAGGGCAGGCGGCCCCGCGGGCCTCGGGCGCGGCGCTCCAGCTGGAGTGGATCGGCGCGGAGCTGGATCGGGCCGGCCAAACCACGGCCGACGCCCGGGTCCAAGACGCGGAGATCGACGGCTGGTTGGAGCTGGTCCCGGGACCGGAAGGCCTCCAGGCCAGCCTCACCCTGGCCACGACCCAGCGGGCCCTGGAGCCTCTCCTCCGCCAGCTGGTGGCGCCCGTGGTCTGGACCGGCCGGGCCCGCGCCCTGGGGGTGGCGCCGGAGGTGGTGGCCGCCCTCCAGCAGCCGGTCCCCCTGGAGGTCCGCCTCCTCCCGCGGGTTGGGGCCGACCCCGTCCCGCGGGCGGTGCGGGAGGCGGTGAGCACCCTGCTCCTCGTGGGCCTTGTCATGGCCATCACCCTGTACGGGAATGCCATCAGCATGGGCATCATCCAGGAGAAGGAGAGCCGGGTGGCCGAGCTCTTGGTGGGTGCGGTGCCGCCCACCCAGATCCTGGTGGGCAAAGTGGTGGGGATCGGCGGGGCGGGGCTCCTCCAGGTCCTCGTCTGGATGCTGGTGGGCTTCCTCGTCTCGGGCCCCCGGCTGGTGGCCGCCATCGGCCGCTGGCTCGGCTTGGAGGAGCTGGCCTTCTCCCCGGGGATCCTGCCGGCGCCCATCTTGGCCGCCTTCACCCTCTTCTTCCTCCTGGGGTACACCCTCTACGCTCTGGTCTACGCGGCCTTCGCCAGCACCGTCGCCCGGGCGGAGGAGGTCAACCAGGCCCTGACCCTCCCCTTCTTCTTGATCCTCCTGGGCTTCGCCATCGCCCTCGGGGCGTGGGTGGCCCCGGCAAGCTCCCTGGCGGTGGCGGGCTCCTTGATCCCCTGCTTCACCCCCTTCGTCCTCTTTGCCCGGCTGGTGACCGGTTCCGTGCCCCTGGGCCAGCTCGCGGCGGGGGTGGGGCTCACCCTGGTGGCCATCATCCTGGCCGCCCGTTTCGCGGGCCACGCCTACCGGCGGAACGTCCTACGGGACCGCCGCGTTTCTCTGCGGGAGCTCTTCACCGGGCGGGAGCCCGGGAGGCGCCAGAACCCCGATTGAGCGAGGACCGGACAGCCCCCACGGGGACTTGGCTAGGCAAGAACGGGGCAGCCTTCGCGCCCGGAAGGCTGCCCCGATGGCCTGCGGGACGGATGATGGGCTCAAACGTCGGCCAGCAGGGCCCGGATGGTCTCCAAGGCCGCCACCTGCTCGGCCAGGACGGCGGCGGGGTCCCCGTCACCCCCGGCCAGGGCTGCCGTCAGGGCCTCATCGACGGCGACCGCGAGCGCGAGGGCCTGCACCAGGGGGTCGTCGCTCTCCACCGAGGCCCCGCCGGCGAAGTCGGCAGCGTTCAGGCCCGTGGCCGCCTCCAGGTGGGGAATGAGGCCGACCCCGTCGTCGCCCTCCGTGAGGAGCGTGCTGTCATAGAACGCGCCGCCCGGTCCCTCCAGGAGGTTGACCACCGCCTGCGCGTCGGGGGCGGCCAGGGCCGCCTCCACCAAGGCCCGAGCCTCCTCAACCTGGGCCGAGGCCGCGGACGCGAGGAGGAGGCTGAGGAGCGTCAGCGCCACACCGGACGCCCACATCCGGAACGTGAGCCACTTGCGCACCTTCTCCATTGCTTCACCCTCCGAAAGGCGCGGGTCCGTACCCGCGGGATGCCGCCTCTGAGGCGGTGCGACGGTGCCGTCGAGCAGGACGTCGCACCGTGAGTTTGGCACGGAGTGGCCATCCAGACCATGGAAGCTCACCGGGGGCCGGGTCCAAGTTGGGTGCCAGTTCCTTCGTCCCCGTCTCCCGGAGGTTCGAGCCGGTAGCCGAAGCCCCGTACGGTGTGGATCAGCTCCAGGCCGGGGCAGGCGGCCTGGAGTTTCTGGCGCAGGAGGTAGACGTACTTGGCCACATCGTCGGACGTCCCTTCGTCCCGAGGCCAGGCCCGGCGGGCGATCTCCGGCGGGGCCAGGACCCGCCCGGGCTGGGAGGCCAAGACGGCCAGCACCTGGTACTCCCTGGGGGAGAGGCGGAGCTCCCGGCCTTCCACCAGGACCCGCTTGGCATCGTGGTCGATGAGCAAGGGGCCCACCTCCACCTGGCCTTCGGGAGCGTCGGCCAGGTAGCGGCGCTGGACCGCTTCGATCCGGGCCTCGATCTCGTCCAGGTCGAAGGGCTTGGTGACGTAGTCGTCCGCGCCGGCCCGCAAGCCCCGGACCTTGTCCTCCGTCGTGTTCCGGACGGTCACCATGATCACCGGCACCTGGGAGGTGGCCCGGATTTCGGCCAGCACGTCGAAGCCCGACCGCTCGGGCATGTTCACGTCCAAGAGGACCAGCTGGGGATCGTGGGCGACGAACTGGGTGATGGCCTGGGAGCCGTCGCGGGCCGCGATCACCTGGTGGCCCCGGCTCCGCAAGAACTTCTCCAACAAAGCAAGGGCGCGGGGGTCATCGTCCACGACCAGAATCCGCACCAAGGCCCGCCTCCTCCGTTGAAGCGTCCCCGGCCGGCGGTCCCCAGGTGGGGAGCTGGACCACGAAGGTGGTTCCTCCTGGGCGGGCCTCCCCCTCCACCCGGTGGCCCGCCTCGGCCCAGACCCGGCCACCGTGGAGGTGGACGAACCGGCGGACCACAGCCAACCCCAAGCCCAGCCCCTGGGAACTGGCTTCCCGTCTACCGGTCCCCTGGACGAAGGGTTGGAAGATCCGCTCCAGGAGGTCTGGCTCCACCCCCTGGCCCGTGTCGCTCACCTCGATGAGGGTGAGGGCATCGCCCGGGACCAGCCGGACCTGCACCACGCCGTCCTGGGTGAACTTGACCGCGTTGTGAAAGAGATTGATGAAGATCTGGCGCAGTTTGGTCCGATCGGCCACCACCCGCACCTGCCGGGGGGCGAGGAGCCGCAGCCGGACCCGGCGCTGCTCGGCCAGGAAGCTCACGTGATCCCAGGCCCGGCCCACCACCTCCACCAGGTCCAGCGGCTCCAGGTGGAGGGGCTCCCGCTCCTCACCGGTCCGGGTGAAGGAGAGGATGGTGTCGATCAGCTCCAAGAGGTGATCCCCCGCCTGGAGGATGGCCTCCACGTCCTCCCGCTGGCTCCGGGTCAGGGGACCGCCCGCCTCCCCCAGGAGGAGCTGGGCGTACCCGCGGATGGCGTGCAGGGGGGTCTTCAGCTCGTGGCCCATGGTGGAGAGGAAGCGGGCGGTGGCCCGGTGAGCCTCGTCCAGCTGCCGGCTGACCTGGTGGAGCCGCCGGTCGGCCTCCTCCAGGGCTGCCTGCTGCCGGCGCCGGGCGCGCCGCTCCCCTGCCCAGGCCAGCCCGCCGCCGGCCGAGGCGGCCAGCAGCCAGACGGCCCGGAGCCCCAGGTCCTGGGTGAGCAGGGCGCCGGCCAGGCCCAGGATCGCCAGGAGCCCGGCGGCCAGCAGGATGAGGCGCTCGCTCCGTGGAGATCGCACCGGCCATCACCCCACCATGGTGACACCCCGGCGGGGAAGGGTCCATCCAAAGGAGGTTCGGATTGGGTGGGAAGGGGCGGTGGGCGGTTCACCAGCCAACGGTTCGTGGGCGCGACGGGCCTGGGAGGAATGGCCAGCCTAGGTGGTGAAGCGGGAGGTAGGTCGGGGCGGAGGGTGGATCGTGTCCAGAAGGGCGAAGCGGGATCGGGCTCGCTTCCGCCAGTGGGCCCGGCAGCACGAGGGGTGGCGTGATCGGGGAGGAACCCACGGAGACTGGGAACCCGACGGCCTGGAATACCTGGCCGGCGACCGCCCGGTCCAGCGTCCTCGGCGTGCTCGCGGCTCCGGCATCTGGGACCACCAAGCCCGTTCCCCCTATGAAGACGAACTTGCCCGAGCGTTGATCCGGGCCAGGGTGACCGGCTTTGAGCGGAACGCTCGGCTGGGGCCCTGGGAGGTGGACTTCCTCTGGCCCCGGGAGAAGCTGGTGGTGGAGGTGGACGGCTTCACCCACCTCTCCCGGGAGCGCCGGGAGTTGGACCGGCGCAAGGAGGAGAGCCTGAGGGCCCGCGGGTACCGGCTGCTCCGCTTTCAGAACCGGGAGGTGCGGGCCCATCCTCAGGCCTGTGCCCGGAAGATCCAGAAGGCCTTGCGGCGATGGTGAGGGCGTTGGAGGAGGCGTGCAGGGAGAGTGGTGGAGAACCAGATCCTCGAACAAGTCGCCAACACGGTGCGGGTTCTGGCCGCCGAGGCCATTGAGAAGGCCAAGTCGGGGCATCCCGGCCTGCCTCTCGGCGCGGCGGAGATCGGCAGCCTGCTCTTTGCCGAGACCATGCGCCACGATCCGGCAGATCCAGCCTGGCCCAACCGGGACCGGTTCGTCCTCTCCGCGGGGCATGGGTCGATGCTCCTCTATGCCCTGCTCCACTTGACCGGGTACGATCTGCCTATGGAGGAGATCGAACGCTTCCGGCAGCTAGGGTCGGCCACCCCGGGCCACCCCGAGTACGGCCGCACCCCGGGGGTCGAGACGACCACCGGACCTTTGGGGCAAGGCCTGGGCAACGCGGTGGGGATGGCCCTGGCCGAGCGGATGCTGGCCGCCCGGTTCAACCGCCCGGGCTTCCCGGTGGTGGATCACTTCACCTACTGCCTGGCCGGCGACGGCTGCATGATGGAGGGCGTCGCGGCAGAAGCGGCCTCCCTGGCGGGGCACCTGGGGTTGGGGCGGCTGATCGTCATCTACGACGCCAACCAGATCTCCATTGAGGGAAGCACCGATCTGGCCTTCAGCGAGGATGTGGCCGCCCGCTTCCTGGCTTACGGATGGCACGTGCAGGAGGTGGACGGCTACGATCTGGACGGCCTGCGGAAGGCCCTGGAGGCCGCCCGGGCCGAGGAGGCAGCCCCCAGCCTGATCGTCGCCCGGACCCGGATCGGCCGGTACAGCCTCCTGGAGGGGAGCGCGGAGGTCCACGGCGCGCCCCTGGGCGAGGAGGCCGTCGCCAAGCTGAAGGCCGACCTGGGCTGGCCCGAGACCCCCTTCTTCGTGCCCGAGGCCGTCCGCCAATTCTTTGAGGCCCGGCGGGCCCAGTGGGCGGCGGCCCGGCAGGAGTGGCAGGAGCTCTTCGAGCGCTGGTCCCAGGCCTACCCCGACCTGCGCCAGGCGTGGGATGAGGCCTTCCGCCAAGAGCTGCCCCCGGATCTGGCGGCGCGCCTGCCCCGGTACGAGCCGGGGGGCAAGGCGGTCGCCACCCGGAACGCGGGCGGCCAGGTGCTCCAGGCTCTGGCCCGGGAGCTCCCCTGCCTGGTGGGTGGCTCCGCCGACCTGGCCCCCTCCACCAAGACCTACCTCGACGGGTACGAGCCGGTGCAAAGCGGCCAGTACGGCGGCCGGAACCTCCATTTCGGGGTCCGGGAGCACGGCATGGGCGCGATCCTGAACGGCATGGCCCTTCACGGAGGCCTGCGGGTCTTCGGCTCCACCTTCCTGGTCTTCTCCGACTACATGCGCCACGCGGTCCGTCTTTCGGCCCTGATGGGCCTGCCGGTGGTCTACGTATTCACCCATGACTCCATCTGGGTGGGGGAGGACGGGCCCACCCACCAGCCGGTGGAGCACCTGGAGTCCCTCCGCCTCATCCCCAACCTGGCCGTCATCCGGCCCGCGGACGCCAACGAGACGGCCGACGCCTGGTTGGAGGCCCTGCGGCGGACCAACGGCCCCACCGCCCTCATCCTGAGCCGGCAGAACCTGCCCATCCTGCCCGAGCCTCCGGGCCTCGAACCGGGCGAGAGCCGGGTGGGCCGGGGCGGCTACGTGGTCCGCTTCGAACCCGAAGGGCAGCCGCCGGCGCTGGTCTTGGTGGCGACGGGTTCGGAGGTCGCCCTGGCCCTGGAAGCGGCCGACCTCCTGGCGCAGGAGGGCATCCCCTGCCGGGTGGTCTCCGTGCCCTGGCGGGAGCGGTTCGAACAGCAGCCGGAGAGCTACCGGCGCCACGTCCTCCCCGAGGAGGCCCCGCGGCTGGTCATCGAGGCCGGGGTGGGCCGGGGCTGGTGGCGTTTGGTCCGGCCCCAGGACGGCATGGTGACCATGGAGACCTTTGGCGAGAGCGGTCCCGGCGAGCAGGTGGCGGCCCACTTCGGCTTCACCGCGGCCCGGGTGGCCCAGGAGGCCCGCCGGCTCCTGGGCCGGGCCTGAGGCGGGGGAAGGGGCGTGGGCGGGGTGCCCCTCGCGGAGGTGACGGGGGTCCTCCTGGCCGGCGGGCAGAGCCGCCGGATGGGGGCGCCCAAAGCCCTCCTCCCCGTGGAGGGGGAACCTCTGATCCAGCGGGCGGCCCGGGCCCTGAGCCCCTTCCCCCACCGGTTGCTGGTCCTGGACCGGCCCGGCTCCGACCCCTTGCGGGGCGGCGAGCTCCTGCCCGACTGGATCCGGGTGTACGACCGGTTCCCCGGGGCCGGGCCCCTGGGCGGGTTGATCACCGGGCTGGCGGCCGCGCCCACCCCCTGGGTGGCCCTGGCCGCCTGCGACATGCCCTGGCTGACCCCCGAGTACTACCAGGTGCTGGCCGGGCAGCTCCATCCCCCCGGCCAGGTCCTCATCCCCCGTTGGGCCCGGGGCCCCGAGCCCCTGGCGGGGGCGTACCACCGGACGGCGTTGCCGGTCCTGTTGGACGCGTTGCTGCGGGGTGAACGGCAGATGGTGCGGGCGGCGGCGCCTCTGGTCGCCTGTCCCGCAGCGCCTGACTGGCTGGAACCTTTTCAACCGGAGCGTCTCTTCGCCAACGTCAACCGGCCGGAGGAGTACCACGCCCTCCCGGGCGCCTTAGCGGCCGCCCCGCGGGGGCAGGGGATGCCGAGGAGGCGATGAGGATGAGCAAGCCGCTGATCCTGGCCCACCGGGGTGCGAGCGCCGAGGCCCCGGAGAACACCTTGGCCGCCTTCCGCCTGGCCCTGGAGCAGGGGGCCGACGGCTTCGAGCTGGATGTCCACCGGACCCGGGACGGCCACCTGGTGGTCTGCCACGATGAGACCGTCGACCGGACCACGGACGGCACCGGCGCCATCGGAGCCATGACCTTGGCGGAGCTGAAACGGCTCGACGCGGGCCGCTGGTTTGACGAGCGGTTCGCCGGCGAGCGGATCCCCACCCTGGATGAGGTTTGGGCCCTGGCCGAGGAGGCCGGGGGCCTCCGCCTCCTCAACGTGGAGGTGAAGCTGGGCTTTGCGGCCTACCCAGGCATCGAAGAGGCCCTGGTGGAGTGGATCGAAAGCCGGGGCCTGGAGGAGCGGGTCGTCGTCTCCTCCTTCAACCACTTCAGCCTGCTGCGGCTCCACCAGCTCGCCCCGAACTTGCGCACCGGGATCCTCTACATGGCCGCGTGGGTGGAGCCGTGGCTGGGGGCCCACCGGGTGGGCGCCCGGAGCCTGCACCCCTACCACCCCACCCTGGTGCCGCCCTTGGTGGAGGCGGCTCACCAGCAGGGGCTGGAGGTCTACCCCTTCACCGTGGATGAGCCCCGCCGGATGGAGGAGCTGGCCAAGATGGGTGTGGATGGCCTGATCACCAACCGGCCGGGTCTGGCCCGGTCGGTGGTGGACGGGCTTCCGTCGGCGTGAGCCCGCCTGGCCCGGGGGAAGGGACGGGGATGGTGCGGGGCCCCCGCGGCCCCGGACGGGAACGGGAAGGGAGCCTTCTTTCCCGGCGGCAAGAAGCTTCCATTTGCCGCAACGGCAGGATGGTCTCCCCTCGGGTAGAATATATAGGGTACCTTTCAGCCATACCAGAAACGGGCCGAGAGCCGTTTCCAGGCGCCCGCCCCTCAGCAAGGGGAAGGGCGTCCTTTATCCTCCCGAACGGGGCAGGCGGGGTGAGTGGCGTGATGCAGAAGAAGCGTGAAGCCATCCGCCGGTTTAGCCAGATGCCGCTCAAGCACCCCATGAGCAAGTTCCTCCTCCAAGCACTGAGCCACGATACGGACCTCCTCGAGCGCGTCAGCTTCGTCGATCGCCTGGAGTTCCTGGCCAACACCATGGAAGTGGCGGAGGTCGGCTCCAAGGCGGCGCCCTTCATCCTGGAGATGGGGGCGGTTGAGCGGGAAGAGGTCTCCATCGTCAACGGTCAACTGGTCCGCCAGACGCACCGGTCCCGATCGGTTTGCATCACCGAGCCCATGGATGCGCTGAAAGTGTTGCGGCGGAGCCGGGGGCGGATCTACGCCCGGTTCGCCTTCGCCGGCGCGGTCCCGTCCTGGTACCAGTCGGTGGTGGAGCCGAACCCGGCCCTCCCCCTGCACCGGGCCCAGCGGCGCAGCATCGCCAACCTGATGGAGCAGATCCTGCGGGAGCAGGTGGATCTGGCCTTGCTGGCCATCGACCTGCGGGCCAAGATCGACGAGAGCCTGGCCCAGCGGGATGAGGCCCGGTTCCGCCGGTACGCCCCGGTCTACCGGCAGGTGCTGGAGCGCCTGCTTTGGGAGCTGTGAGGGCCCGAAAGGAGCCTGCTGCCGCCTTGACCGACCCTGAGAACCCAGGTCCATCGTCGTCCCGGTTGCCCGCCGCCGACCGCCGGCCAGCGCGGCTGGCGGAGGCCGGGCGGGCAGCCGTCGGCGCCCTTATCCTGGCCCTCTTCATCATGACCTTCGTCGGACGGGCCTTCACCGTGGAGGGTCCTTCCATGCTGCCCACCCTCCACAGCGGGGAGCGGCTGGTGGTGGAGCGGGTCACCTACCTCTTCCGGCCGCCCCGCCGGGGCGAGGTGATCGTCTTCCGCTACCCCCTCAACCCCCGGGACTTCTTCGTGAAGCGGGTGGTGGGCCTCCCCGGCGATCGGGTGGCCATCCGGGAGGGCCTCCTCTGGATCAACGGCCAGCCGGTCCACGAGGAGTACGTCACCACCCGGGCGGTGCACGCCTTCCCCGAGGTGAAGGTGCCTGAGGGCCACTACTTCGTCATGGGGGACAATCGGAACAACAGCGAGGACAGCCGGGATCCCAGGGTGGGCTTCATTCCCAGGGAGCTGATTGTGGGCCGGGCCATTTGGCGGTACTGGCCTGCCGAGCGGATCGCCGTGCTCACCCCGCCCGAGAGTTTCCGCAGCCTGCCCTGAACGCCCACGGGGCCGGACCTCCCCCGTTCACTTGGATGAGCCGCCCAAATCGATGGGGATCCGGAGCACCTGGCCCACCTCGAGCCGGTGGGGGTCATCGATGCCGTTCAGAGCCGCCAGCTCCTGGTAGCGGCTGCCGTCGCCCAGGAGCCGGAGGCTGATGCTCCACAGGGTCTCGCCCGGCCCCACCCGGTAGGAGATGTAGAACACCTCTCCCGCGGCGTCCCTATCCGCCCCGGAGCCAGCCTCGCCCCAGGGAACGGCCTCCCCCGGGGGGGCGGGGACCGGCGGCTCGGGACCGCCCACCGAGAGGGGCACCACCCCGGCCCCTCCTCCTTCGCCCGCGGCCGGCGCGCCGGCAGCCGGAGGCGGTGCCTCAGGGGCGCTCGGGTGGGGCCGGGAAGGGAAGAAAGCGGGCACCGAGGGCAGGAGGAGGTAGAGGGCGGCCGCGCCCGCAGCCGCCAGCACCCAGGGCTTCAGCCGGCCCAGGCGGCTCAGCACCCCGGCCCGGCGGAAGACGGGCGTCGGGTGGCGGGTCCTGGCCACCGGCCGGGGCGGGACTTGGGGCGGCTGGGTGCACCGCCAGTACCCGGGGAGGGGCACCAGGTCCGACCCCTCCCAGACGTAGAAGGCCTGCCGGCCCCTCTGGGGATCGAGAACCCAGGTGAACTGGAGGGGGTCGGCAAAGCGCTGGTAGGCGGTGAAGCGGTCGTAGCTGCCCAGCGCGGTGCCCCGGCCCGGTTGGATGCGGAACCAGCCGACGGGCTCCAGGTCGGGGAACTCGGCCTGCCATGCCTGATGGAGCGCCCACCAGCTGGGCCGGGGCACCCGGACCCCGCCCTCCAAGGGTTCCACCTGGGCGAAGGGCACGACTCGGACCGCCACCACAAAGGGCCCGGTCTCATCCCGCCCTGCATACCCGAAGATCACCCCGGCCCCATCGCCCCGTCGGGCCTCGGCTAGGGTGAGCATCTCCTGTTCCAACGTGGGAGCCAAGTAGGGAGCCGGCTGGGGCCTGTCCACCCCAGCCCAGACCGCCGGCGGTTTGGCCGCCGCCCGGAGACGGGGCCGGTGCCCGCCGAGCCCGTCCCTGGGTGGTCGCTCCCCTGAGGACCTCCCACCCGTCTGCCTCCGCCGGCCCATGGTGTCGCCTCCCGCCCGGCAGGCGGACCGCCGCAGCGGGCCGCTGTCTCGTGTGCCGGGCTGGCCCGTTGTTCGGTACGAGACCGAAGATCTCCTTCTTTAGGAAAGGACTTCCAGGGAGGGTGTCGAATGGGTGCCTAACTTGGCAAGGAGGTCTCGCGGTGCAGCGGAACATCTGCCCCTACTGCCAGCGAGCCAGCTACACGTCCGAAGGCGAGGATCGGGTCACCCTTTGCCCTTACTGCGGATCCCGCTTCCTGACCGGTGCCGCTGACCAGCCCGGGCGGCCTCTCCCTGCATCGTCAGACCCGTCGTCCCCTCACTCTACCAACAAGGTCCGGGAAGGTTCTTGACCGGGACGTGGATCAACGCGGCCGCCGTGCTCTTGGGAAGCCTGGTGGGTCTGGCCCTCCGGCGGGCTCTGCCGGTGCGCATGGCGGAGACCGTCCTTCAAGGGGTGGGGTTGGCCGTCCTCCTCGTCGGCCTCCAAATGAGCCTGGAGACCGAGAAGGTGCTCCTGCCCCTTTTCAGCTTGGCGGTGGGGGCCGTCATTGGGGAGGCCCTCGGCCTGGAGGCGCGGTTGGAACGGGCCGGCCGCTGGCTTGAGGCCCGCACGGCCCACCTCGATCCGGGACGGCGGGTGAACGAAGGCTTCGTCACCGCCACCCTGCTCTTTCTGGTGGGCCCCATGGCTATCGTCGGCGCGATCAACGACGGGCTCTTGGGGGATCCGGCCTTGCTCATCACCAAGGCGGTCCTCGACGGGGTGAGCGCCATGGCCCTGGCCTCCACCTTGGGGGTGGGCGTCCCCTTGAGCGCCGGGCCCCTCCTCCTCTACCAGGGCAGCATCAGCCTGGCCGCGGGGGCGGCCCGGAGCCTCTTCACCGAAACGGTGATCCAAGAGATGACGGCCACGGGCGGGCTCTTGGTGCTGGCCATTGGGCTCAACCTGCTGGGCGTGGCCAAACTGCGGGTGGGGAACCTGGTCCCCGCCTTGGTGGTGGTCGTCCTCCTGAGCCGCCTCTTCGGGGGCCTGTAGGACGCGGTGCAACCGGCCGCCGGGCGAGCTTCATCAGCGACAGGCCTGGTGCCCAAGGCTCACCCGGGGCGTCTCAGGACGTTCGACCGCAAAGGCTGGAAGGGTTCTGGATGCTACTCGGGGTCCTCGTCGTCCACCAGATCGTCGAAGAGGTCGGGGTCGTCGAAGTGGAGTTGCAGGGTCAGGACAATGCCTCGCTCGGACGTCTTCACCGACTGGAAGAAACGGGTGGGTGGTTCGGGGAAGGCGATCCGGAGCTCGAAGTTTTCCACGTCACCGTCCAGGGTCTCATCGGCCTCCATGTCGGGGCGAGTCCAGTCGGAGGGGTTGTTGAAGTACCGAAACCAGTCCCCGCGCCGATGGAACGAAGCCACCGCTCCCACCCCCGTCTCGTGCATGCAACAAACGGATTATACCAGGGCTCCGTAGGGCTGTCAACGCGAGTCCGCCCAGGGGCTTCCCATGGGGCCCAGCATGAAGGAGGTCGGATATGCCAGGCCTGGTGGTCCTCCTTTCCGACTTTGGCCAGAGTGAGTACGCCGGGGTGATGCGGGGGGTTCTGGCCCGGTACCCCCAGCCTCTGCGCTGGTGCGATCTGACCCATGAGGTGCCGCCCCAGGCCGTACGGACCGGCGCGTGGATCCTGCTCACATCCTATCGCTTCTTCCCAGAAGGGAGCGTCTTCCTCGCGGTGGTCGACCCCGGGGTGGGGACCGAACGCCAGGCGGTGGCCGTCCGGACCCGGCGGTACTTCTTCGTCGGTCCGGACAATGGCTTGCTCTGGCCGGCCATAGCCGACGACGGCGGCCCTCTGGAGGTGGTCGCCTTGCCCATCCCTCCCGGCGCCTCCCAGACGTTCCACGGCCGGGACCTCTTCGCGCCGGCCGCCGCCCGGCTGGCCGGCGGCGAGCCCCTGGCCCTTCTGGGCCCGCGCACCACCGTGTGGGAGCGGCTCACCTTCCACCTCCAGGGGCGGGAGGGCGAGGTGGTCCAGATCGACCGCTTCGGAAACCTGGTGACCAACCTGCCACCGGTCCCCGGGGCCCGGGCGTACCGGTTCCACGCGGCAGGAGGGGCCGAGGGGCTCCAACCCGAAGAGGTCCGGTATGTGACGACCTACGGCGCTGGGCGGCCGGAGGAGCTGGTGGCCGTCACCGGTTCGGCGGGAACCCTGGAACTGGCGGTGGTGGGCGGCAGCGCGGCGGAGCGGCTGCCCATCCCTCTGGGGTGCCGTCTGCGCTTGGACCCTGTGACCTGAGGAGGCGAGGGATGTGCGGGAGGCGCGGTTACAGATTGTGAAGGTGGCCGAGACCCGTTTTGTGCTCGACCAGTTTGAGGGGACCCCCTGGCAGGTCTGGGTAACCGACGCCCAGGCGGACGCGGAGCGGCTGGCGGAGTTCGCTGGGCGGGCCTGCTACCAGAGCTGGGAGAACCCCTCGGGCCGGACCAACCGGGCCTACCTGGCCAACATCCTGGCCCACGAGCACTTCTCGGTGCTGGAGCACGCCGGCTTCACCGTTATCCTCACCGGCGTCTCCCGCTCCTTCACCCACGAGTTCGTCCGGCACCGGCACCTGTCGCCCTCCCAGCTCTCCCAACGCTTCTTCGACGAGGGGGCGGCCCGGGTGGTGGTGCCTCCCCTCTTCCGGGACGATCCCGAGGCCCGGGCCATCCTGGACGAGGTCTACCAGGTGACTCTGGACGCCTACCGCCGGCTGGTCGCCCTGGGCAACCGGCGCCTCGAGGGCCTCACCGACCGCACCTTGCGCCGCAAGCGAGCCCGGGAGGCGGCCCGGGCCGTCTTGCCCAACATGACCGAGACCCACATCGTTATGTCGGGCAACCACCGGTCCTGGCGGGAGTTCTTCGAGAAGCGGGGGAGCCTCCACGCCGACGCGGAGATGCGGGAGGTGGCCGTCCGCCTCTTCCGGGAGGTGGCCCAGCCCATGGCGCCCGCCATCTACCAGGACTTCCGGGTGGCCGAGGCGGTGCTCACCTACGAGGACGGGAGGACCGAGCGGGTGGAGGTTCTGACGCGGGAACGCCCCCGGGCGTGAACCAGAGGCGAAAAGCCACCTCCCGCCAGGGGCGGGGAGGTGGCTTGCGGGGTCAGGCTGCCGGGGTCATGGGGTGGGGCAGATCTCCCCCGACTCCATCTGGAGCCGGAGGTAGGCCACCACCAGTTCATCCAGCCTCTGGTAGACTTCGGGAGCCTCTTCGTAGGTAGGCAACCGCTCGCACTCTTCCAGGCGTTTGCGCAGTTCTGCCATTTCGAGTTGGAGGCGCTGGGCCTCACGCTCCGCTTCGCTAAGCATCATTGGAGCTCGTTCGAGCATCGCTTGGCTCGTGCTCACCCTCCGGTTCCGCGCGGCCAGCCTGGCCCCACTGGTCGGCTTGTGCAAGCGGTTGCTACCCTTCCAGCCTGCGGCGCACCCGATTCCGGAGCGCTTCCACCTGTTCGCGGACCCGGGCCTCCGCGTCGCCGAGGCTGGCAGCATACAGAGGAAGTTCCTGGGCCTTGATCTGGATGTTCTGGAGCATGTCCTGCTCGACCTGGTCGAGGAAGCTGTACACCTCGTCGGCACTGACAGGACCGAACGATCCTTGGAGGATCTGGTCGATAAACGTTTCGAGCGCCAGAGGTCCTTCCAGCGCCCGATCGAGGTACAGGTCGTGAAGACGGCTCACCGAAGGCCTCCTTCCAATTGACCCCTAGTCTACCAGATGCTTTCATTCTCTGCAAGAAGCTGTCACAAGATCATGACAGCGTCGGCCTCGGGGCGGGATTCTGTCGAGGAATGTCGGGAGAAAAAGGGAGGAACCCGAGGGGGGCACGAAGTACCTCCTCGGGTCCCGTGAGGGGTTGGGGGAAACTCGTCTCGGCTAATAATATTCGCTTGCAACGCGCGGATTCCTCCCAAGGCGCGTCCAAAACTTGCACTTTTTGGCAAGGGGGCGACACCATGCGCTACTTGGGCCAGGCGGCGTTCTTCCTCACCTTCTTGGCAGCCGGCCTCGCCTTCGTCCTGAGCGCGCGGCGGGGCTGGGGGCCCGGCCGGCTCTTGGGCGAGAGCTGGCCCCTGATGGTGCTGGTCGCGGTGCTGGTCTTGATCAGTATGGGGGCCGGTTGGATCTTCGTCCGCCTCGCCCGCCACCTTCCCACCCCCGGAGAGGAGGAGCCCCCCGCCGGGACGGGGGGTGGGCCAAGGGAGCAGGGGGGACCGGGACCGGTTAGGGAATGAGCCCCAGCCGCCGGCCGGTCCGGGCCAAGGCCTCCAGGGCCTCTTCCAGGTCCTGTTGGGTGTGCTCCGCGGTGACGATGGTCCGGACCCGGGCCTTGCCCCGGGGGACGGTGGGGTAGGCGATCCCCTGCGCGAAGACCCCCTCCTCGAAGAGCTGGTCTGAGAAAGCCATCGCCGCCCGCTCGTCGCCGACCATGATGGGCGTGATCGGGGTCTGGGTGGGCCCGAGGTCGAAGCCCAGGGCGCGCAGCTCGGCCTGGAAGAAGCGGGTGTTGGCCCACAGGCGCTGGATGAGCTCATCGCTCTCCTCCATGAGGCGGATGGCTTCGATGCAGGCGGCGGTCACCGCTGGCGGGTGGGAAGTGCTGAAGAGGATGGGGCGCGCCCGGTGGAGGAGGTACTCGATCAAGGTCCGGCTGCCGGCGACATAGCCGCCCAGCACCCCCACCGCCTTAGAGAGGGTCCCCACCTGGATGTCCACCTGGCCGTGGAGGCCCCAGTGGTCCACGCTGCCCCGCCCGTGGTCCCCCAAGACGCCCGAGGCGTGGGCGTCGTCCACCATGGTGAGGGCGCCGTATGCCCGGGCCAGGCCCACGATCTCCGGCAGTGGGGCGATGTCGCCGTCCATGCTGAAGACTCCGTCGGTGACCACCAGGATCCGGCCTCCCTCCCGGACCTCCCGGCGGGCCTCCTCGAGCTTCTCCCGCAGGCCTGCCATGTCCCCGTGGGGGTAGACCTTGATGGTGGCCCGGCTCAGGCGGCAGCCGTCGATGATGCTGGCGTGGTTCAGCTCGTCGCTGACCACCACATCCCCTGGGCCGAGGATGGCGGCGACCGTCCCCGCGTTGGCGGTGAAGCCCGATTGGTAGACCAGCGCCCCTTCGGTCCTCTTAAACCGGGCCAGGGTGACCTCCAGGATCTGGTGGAGGTCCTGGGTGCCGACGATGGTCCGCACGGCCCCCGAACCCACCCCATAGGCCTCCACCGCCCGCCGGGCCGCCTCGATGAGGCGGGGGTGGGTGGCCAGGCCCAGGTAATTGTTGGAGGCGAGGTTGATCACCTCCCGGCCGTCGATGACGGCCCGGGCGCCCTGCCGTCCCTGGACCACCCGGGGCAGCCGGTAGACCCCTTGGCCCTTCAGCTGCTCCAACTCCTGGGCCAAGAAGCTGAACCCGTCGTGCGCCATGGCGCGCCCTCCTTCCCTTGCGCGGCCCCCAGCCCCGGCCTCAGGGCTGCGGGGGGATCAAGAGCACCTTGCCACACTGGCCGGACGCGATCAGCTCGAAGGCCTCTTGGTACCGCTCCAGGGGGAAGCGGTGGGTGATGAGCGGGCGGACGTCCAGACCGGCTCGGAGGAGGGCCGCGGTCTGGTACCAGGTTTGGAACATGCGCCGGCCGTTGAGGCCCCGCAGGGTGATCTCCTTGAAAATCACCCCCTCACCCAGGTCCAAGGTGACAGGCTGATGGGGCAGGCCCAGCAGGATCATCTCCCCGCCCTTGCGGAGGGCGGCCAAGCCCTGGCGGATGGCCTCGGGGTGGCCCGACATCTCCAGGACCACATCGACCCCCAGACCGCCCGTCGCTTCGAGGAGCCGGGGGATCAGGCGGTCCTGGGGGTCCAGGGCCTGGGCGCCCATCCTCTCCGCGAGCGTCCGCCGGTAGGGACTGGGGTCGCTGGCGGTCACCCCGGCCGCGCCCGCCAGGCGGGCGATCCCGATGCTGGCCAACCCGATGGGCCCGGCGCCGGTGATGAGGACGTGGCGCCCCGTCAAGGGCGTGGCCAGGGCCGCGTGGACCGCGTTGCCCAGGGGGTCCATGATGGCGGCCACCTCGTGGGGGATGGTCCCATCGAGCTTCCAGACGTTGGCCGCGGGCACCACCACATAGGAGGCGAAGCACCCGTCCCGGTCGACGCCACCAATCTGGATGTTCTGGCAAATGTGGGCCTGGCCGGTCCGGCAGTAGGCGCACCAGCCGCAGGCGAAGTGCATCTCGGCGGTGACGGGGGCGCCCACGGGGAAGCGCTCGGGGTCGACCCCGGGGCCCAGGGCGGCCAGGCGCCCGCAGAACTCGTGGCCGAAGATGAGGGGGAGCTTGAGGCGGGCTTGGGCCCAGGGGTTCCACTGGTAGATGTGGACGTCGGTGCCGCAGATGGCGGCGGTGGTCACCTGGATGAGGACCTCCCCCGGACCGGGATGGGGCACGGGCCGCTCCACCAGCTGGGCACCGGGGGCGGGGGCCACTTTCGCCAGAGCCATCATCCGCGCTGCCACACGCTTCCCCTCCCCCGGACCTTTCGAGGAAAGTGGGAATTTTCCTGCGGTAAGGTGCCCGCCCTGGGCCAGCACCCCTGGGATGCCCCAGCGGGTTCAGGGTCAGGCGGAAGGGGCCGGGTCAGCCCACAGATGGCGGGCCAGATCTTGGGCCAGGAGGCTCAAGGCCGCGTGGTGGGCGTCATCCAGGCGGGCCAGGGTCTCCCGGTACCGAGGCGCATGGGAGGCGACCCGGTGGGCGAGGGCGTGTCCCGACCGGTAGAGGATGGCCAGCGCGGCGCCGGCAAAGAGCAAGAGGCTCGCCTGGGAAGGGGTGGAAGGGAGGAAGGTCTCCACCAGCCACGCCACCTCCAGCCGGTCGGCCACCAGCTTCAGGGTGACCAGCAACACGGTGGTGAAGACAGCGCAGAAGGCGCCGGGCGACCGGGCCCCCCGGAGGGCTTCATGGAGATCGTGGAGGACCTGGGGGCCGCCCCGGTCCTGGGCGTCCTGGACCTGCTGGAGGAGCCAGGGCCTCAGGGCCTGCCACTCAGAGGGGAGCCGCTCGGTCGGGCTCGGTCCCTGGGGGCGCGCCGGGGCCTGCCCGGCCACAGGGCGGAAGAGAATGCGGGATCGCCCGCCGGTGGAGGGGTCCACCTCGTAGAGCCGCTCCACGTAGCCGGCCGCTTCCAGCCGCTGCATCATGTCGTAGGCGGTCCACTTGCTCACCTGGAGGCGCTGGGCCACGTCGGTGTAGTGGGCTGCCTCCTGATGGCGGCAGATCTCGGCCAGGGCCTCGAGAAACTGCTCCTGTCGGGGGGTCAACGATCTCGCTCCTTTGACGGCTCAGGGGGATGCTGCAGATAGCATCAGTATAGCACCGGCCCGGCGCCGGAGCCAGGACGCGGGAAGCCCCCGGAGGGTTCCGGGGGCTCCTCGCGCTTGGGCATCTGGCTGGCTGCCTGTTCGGGGAGGGGAGGTCGGTCCGGCATACCGACCTCCTATGGACGCAAGATTGAAACGGTCAAAACCTTACCAAAGGGCGAAGTTGCTCAACAACGACTGCAGCCAATGGGTGCGCCGGGGGCGGCTCTCCTGGCGGCGGCCATACAGGTCAGCGCCGCAACGCCGGCAGTTCTCGACGCCACTCCAGTTGGGCGTGTGGCAGTCGTGGCAATGGATCAACCATCCTACCCCCTCACCGCGTCTTGCGGGACTGCTTTTGTCCCGGTGGGCTCCTTGGCGTCCCGTCACCTGTAGCATAGCCATGGTTGCGCTCCCTGTCAACGGGTTCCGGAGAACCTTTACCCTTTGTTAACAGAAGCTCCCCGCGGCAGGGGTCAACCCGGGCTGGGAGAGGGAAGGGCGGCGCCCCAGCGGGGTTGCCTGGCCCCGCCCGCCGGGCCCTGGCCGCCCCGCTGGGGACGGAGAAGCGCGGCACTTTCCGCCTTTCCGAGACCCGCGGCCTCCAGAAAGACCCAAAAAATGGGGAAGGAATCAATCTGTTCCAGGACAAAGATGTCAATGGCTCGGTGACGCCGTTTTCCGAGCAAGAATCGATTTCATCCCTTGGTCCCGGGCCAGGCGATGGGACGGCGTCTCCGGGCGAGACTTGCGAGGATAGGAGGCGTTCGGCGTGCGCATTCGGCGGAACCTCGCGGGCTGGATGGTCATCGCGTTGGTCCTGGTCACCATGCCTGCCCTCTCCGCGCAGAGCGGCAAGGTGACCATCCTCGGAACCTGGGGAGGCCACGAGCTGGCGGCCTTCGAGAAGGTCCTGGAACCCTTCGAGGCGGCCACGGGGATCGACGTCCAGTTTACCGGCACCCGCGACCTGCCTGCGGTCCTGACCACTCGGGTCGCTGCCGGCAACCCGCCGGACATGGCCGCCCTGCCCAATCCGGGGCAGATGCTGGAGCTGGCTGCTGGGGGGCATCTGGTCGACCTGAGCCAGATCCTCGACATGGACCAACTCCGGGAGGACTTCGCCCCCGTCTGGCTGGAGATGGGCTCCTACGACGGGAAGTTGGTGGCCATCGTCCTCTCGGCCGACCTGAAGAGCCTGGTCTGGTACAACCCCAAAGAGTTCGCCGCCCGGGGCTACCAGGTGCCCACCACCTGGGATGAGCTGCTGGCCCTGACGGAGCAGATCGCCCGGGACGGCCACACCGCCTGGTCCATCGGGCTGGAGTCGGGCGCGGCCAGCGGCTGGCCGGGCACCGACTGGATCGAGGACATCATGCTCCGCACCGCGGGCCCGGAGGTGTACGACCAGTGGGTCAACCACGACATCCCCTGGACCCACCCGGCGGTGCGGCGGGCCTTCGAGATCTTCGGTGAGATCGCCCGCAACCCGCGGTACGTCTACGGCGGCACCACGGCCGTGCTCTCCACCAACTTCGGCGACGCGGTCAACCCGCTCTTCACCGACCCGCCCAGGGCCTTCCTCCACCGCCAGGCGAGCTTCATCACCAGCTTCATCACCGAGAACAACCCTGGGGTGGTGGCGGGTGAAGACTACGACTTCTTCCCCCTGCCGGCCATCGATCCCCAGTGGGGCGTGCCCGCCCTGGGCGCGGCGGACCTGATCGGCGTCTTCCGGGATACGCCTGAGACCCGGGCGCTCATCCGCTACCTGGTGACACCGGGGGCGCAGGCGATCTGGGTGTCGGAGCTCGGGAAGCTCTCGGCCAACCGGCGGGTCACCCCCAACGCCTACCCCGACGAGCTCACCCGGAAGATGGCCCAGACCCTGGTGGAGGCCGAAGTCTTCCGCTTCGACGGCTCTGACCTGATGCCGCCCGCCGTCGGCTCGGGCGCCTTCTGGGAGGGCGTGCTCATGTATGTCGGCGGCGAGGACCTGGACACGGTCCTGGAGTTCATCGAGGCGGCCGCGGACGACGCCTACACCAGCGGCGCGGCCACCGACTGACGGTGGCTTTGTCCACGGGCCGGGTTCTGCCGGGGGCGGGAGCGCCCCCGGCAGCCCGTCTTCTGAGGGGAGGGACTCCCATGCGGGTCAGCCGTTCTTGGACCTGGTCCTTTGTGGCGCCCGCCCTCTTCTTCCTGGGGCTCTACCTGGTCTACCCCACCCTGGCCACCATTCACACCAGCTTTCTGGACCGGCACGGGGAAGGGTGGGTGGGCCTGACCAACTACGTTTACGCCTTCACCTCGCCGGCCATGCGGACGGCCTTCCGGAACAACCTCCTCTGGATGGTGGTCTTCACCACGGTCACCGTGGGCCTGGGGCTCCTCCTGGCCGTGCTCACCGACCGGGTCCGCTACGAGGGGGTGGCCAAGTCCATCATCTTCTTGCCCATGGCCGTCTCCTTCGTCGGCGCGGGCGTCATCTGGAAGTTCGTCTACGCCTACAACCCGCCCGGAGCCAACCAGATCGGCCTCCTCAACCAGATCGTGGTCGCCTTGGGCGGCGAGCCGGTGGGCTGGCTTCTGGAGCAGCCGTGGGTGAACAACCTGGCCCTGATCATGGTGGGGATCTGGATCTGGACGGGGTTTGCCATGGTGATCCTCTCGGCCGCCTACAAGGGGATCCCCAAGGAGCTGAAGGAGGCGGCCCGGGTGGACGGGGCCAGCGAGTGGCAACTCTTCTGGCACGTCAGCCTGCCCTACATCCAGTCGACCATCGCGGTGGTGGCCACCACCATGATCATCAACGTCCTGAAGATCTTCGACATCGTCTACGTGATGACCAACGGCAACTTCGGCACGGAAGTCTTGGCCAACCGGATGTACAAGGAGATGTTTCAGTTCCGCAACTTCGGCCGGGCCGGGGCGGTGGCGGTCATCCTCTTCCTGGCCATCCTGCCCTTGATGCTCCTCAACATCCACCGGTTCCGGCGCCAGGAGGTGGAGCGCTGATGGAACGGGAGGGCGCCTCCCCGCTGGTCCACCTGGTGATCATCCTCACCTGCCTGGTCTGGATCCTGCCCACCCTGGGGCTCTTGGTCAGCTCCGTCCGGCCGGCCCACGACGTGGCGGCCACCGGCTGGTGGACCGTCCTGCGCAACCCCTTCGACCTGACCCAGTACACCCTCCAGAACTACCGGGAGGTGCTGGGGGCGGCGGGCATGGGCCGGGCCTTCGTCAACAGCCTGATCATCACCATCCCGGCCACCCTGCTCACCATCGGCATTGCCGCCTTCGCGGCCTTCGCCTTCGCCTGGTTCCAGTTCCCCGGCCGGGATGTCCTTTTCTTGGTGGTGGTGGGGCTTTTGGTGGTGCCGCTGCAGATGACGCTGATCCCCATCCTCCGCCTCTACAGCCGCCTGGGGCTCGCGGGCACCTTCGTCGGCATTTGGCTGGCCCACGTGGGGTACGGGCTGCCCTTTGCCATCTACCTGCTCCGGAACTTCTTCGGCTCCCTGCCGGCCGATCTTTTCGAGTCGGCCTTCATCGACGGGGCCTCGCCTTTGACCGCCTTCTTCCGCCTGGCCCTGCCCCTGTCGGTGCCAGCCCTGGCCAGCTTGGGCATCTTCCAGTTCCTCTGGGTGTGGAACGACCTGCTGGTGGGGCTCATCTACCTGGGCGGGAGCCCCTCGGTGGCGCCTTTGACGGTCCGCCTCAGCACCTTGGTGGGCTCCTACGGCCAGAGCTGGCACCTCCTGACCGCGGCCGCCTTCGTCTCCATGGCCGTGCCCATGGCGGTCTTCTTTGCCCTCCAGCGGTACTTCGTCCGGGGCATCCTGGCGGGCGCCGTCAAAGGCTGACGCCGGTCGGGGCCCGGGTTCGGACCCGGGCCGACCACGAACAGGGAAGCACGACGAGGTAAGGATGAACGCCTTGATCGGGTTGGGTGACAACCGACGGCCGACCATCCGGGATGTGGCCAAGGTGGCGGGGGTCTCCCCCTCCACCGTCTCCCGGGTGCTGAACGGGCGGGGCCCCGTGCGGGAGAGCACCCGCCGCCAGGTGGAGGAGGCGATCCGGCGCCTCCGCTACGCTCCCCACCCGGCCGCCCGGGACCTGCGCTTGAAGAGCGGGCACCTCCTGGGGCTGATCATCTCCAACCTCACCTTCCCCTTTTTCGGTGAGGTGCTCAAAGGGGTGGTGGAGACGGCCACCGCCCGAGGCTACGGGGTCTTGCTCGCGGACAGCGAGGGGCGCCTCCGGCGGGAGCTGGAGCTGTTGGAGGAGGTCCGCCGGCGGGGGTGCCGGGCCTCCCTCCTCATCACCAGCGCCTACCGGCCCGAACACGCCCTGGTGCTCCGGCGCAGCGGGATGCCCGTGGTCCTGGCCAGCGCCCATGTGGCCGATCCCGAAGTGCCCTGTGTGGGGGTGGACAACGCGGCGGCCGCCTTCGAGCTGATGCAGCACCTCCTCGCCCAAGGCCACCGGCGCATCGGCATCATCCGGGGCCCGCTGGACGACCCCGTCACCAGTGGGGAGCGGCTGAAGGGATGCCGCCTGGCCTTACAGGGCGCGGGCCTCCCCTGGGACGAGACCCTGGTGGAGGAGGGGGACTTCTCCATCCGGGGCGGCCGGGAGGCGGCCGAGCGGTTGCTGGCCCGGGGGGTGGCGATGACGGCCCTCTTCGCCTTCAGCGACGAGATGGCCATGGGGGCTCTTCAAGCTTTGCGGCGGGCGGGCCTGCGGGTGCCGGAGGATGTGGCCCTGGCCGGCTTCGACGACCTGCCCCTGGCGGAAGGGCTGGAGCCGCCCCTCACCACCATCGCTCAGCCCAAGGGGGAGATCGGCCGGGTGAGCGCTGGGCTGGCCATCGACCTGGCCGAAGGGCGGCCCGTCCAACGGATCAAGGTGACGGTGCCCCACCGGCTCATCGTCCGCCGGTCCACCGCCGCCCATTGATCCGGCCGTTCGGCCGTTAGATATGGATGGCCCGTCCCAGCGCGGCCAGGGCCGCCTCCCGGACGGCCTCGGCGATGGTGGGGTGGGCGTGGACCGTCCCGCCCAGCTCCTCCAGGGTGGTCTCCATGTTGACGGCCAGCCCCGCCTCGGCCAAGATCTCCGTCACCTGCGGGCCCACCAGGTGCACCCCCAGCACCTGGCCGTAGCGGCGCTCGCCCACCACCTTCACCAGGCCTCCCGTCTCCTGGAGGGCCACCGCCTTCCCGTTGGCCTGGAGGGGGAAGACCCCGGTGACCACCTCATAGCCCCGCTCCCGGGCTTGGGCCTCCGTGAGCCCCACCGAGGCCACCTGGGGCTCGCAGTAGGTGGCCCGGGGCATCCGCTCGGGCTGGAGGCGGGGGACAGGCCGGCCGGCCATGTGCTCCACGGCCACCACCGCCTCCTCCGAGGCGACGTGGGCCAGCATGGGCGGCCCCACCAGGTCGCCCACCGCGTAGATCCCCGGCCGGGTCGTCTCCATGTGCTCGTTCACCTTGACAAAGCCCCGGTCCGTTTCGATGCCCAGCTCCTCCAGGCCCAAGTTCTCGCTGTTGGGTTGGGTGCCCACCGCCATCAAGACCATGTCTGCCTCCAGGGGCTCCGCCTCCCCCTCCAGGGTGAGGTGGACTTGGCCCCCGTGGCGCGCCAGGCCGGCCACCCGCACGCCCGTGCGGACCTGGATCCCTTGGCGCTGGAAGGCGCGCTCCAGGGCTTGAGCCAGCTCCGGCTCCTCGTTGGGGAGGAGGTGGGGGAGCATCTCCAGCACCGTCACCTGGGCGCCGTAGGTGCGGTAGATGGAGGCGAACTCCACACCGATGGCGCCCCCGCCCACGATGACCACACGCCCGGGAAGCTCCCGCCGGCTGAGCGCGTGGCGGCTGGAGAGGACCAGCTCGCCGTCCAGCTCCACCCCCGGCAGGCTCCGGGGCCGGCCGCCGGTGGCCAGGAGGATCTTATCGGCCACCAGCTCCTCGCCCGACGGTTCCACCACCACCCGGTCGGGACCGGCCAGCCGTCCCCGGCCCTCCACCACGTGGACCCCGTTCTTCCGCATGAGAAAGCTGACGCCCTTGGCCAGCCGCTGGGCCGCCTGGCGGCTCAGATCGATGGCCTTGCCGAAGTCAGCGGAGACAGGGCCGGTCTCGATGCCGTACCGTCCGGCCTCCTGGACGCGCCGGAGCACCTCGGCGGTGTGGAGGAGGGATTTGGTCGGGATGCACCCCCAGTTGAGGCAGACGCCGCCCAGGTGCTCCTGCTCCACCAGGGCGACCCGGAGCCCCAGCTGGCGGGCCCGGATGGCCCCGACGTAACCGCCCGGTCCCCCGCCCACCACCACCAGGTCGAACCTCTCGGCCACCCCATCCACTCCTTATCTGGCCAGGTGGGGGTTTACCAGCAACCAGGGATGTTCCAGGAGCTCCCGGATCCGGTTGAGGAACCGGGCGACTTCCACCCCGTCGGTCACCCGGTGGTCGGCCGCCAAGGTGAGCGTCATGACGGTGGCCGGCTGGATCTGGCCGTCGACCACCCAGGGCTGCTGACGCGCCCCTCCGGCGGCCAGGATCGCCGTCTGGGGTGGGTTGATGATGGCGCTGAACGCCTCAACGCCGAACATGCCCAGGTTGCTCAAAGTGAAGGTGCCCCCCGCATACTCATCGGGCTTGAGGCGCCCCTTCCGGGCCGCCCGAACCACCCGGTGGACCTCCCGGGCCAGCTCCACCAGACCCTTCCCGTTGCAGTCCCGCACCACCGGGGTGAGCAGCCCGTCCTCCACCGCCACGGCGATGGCCACGTCCACCGTCGGGTTGATCCGGAGGCCCTCGTCGGTGTAGGTTCCATTGAGGTTGGGGAACTCCTCCAAGGCCAGGGCGGAAGCCCGGACCAGGAGGTCGTTGACGGTGATCCGGTCCTCGTCGGGGAGCTCCCGATTGAGGTCCACCCGGAAGGCGAGGGCCTGGTCCATCAGCACCTGGACGCTCTCGTAGAAGTGGGGGATCTCCCTCTTGGACTGGCTCATGCGGCGGGCAATGGTGCGGCGCATCCGGCTCCACGGTTTGATCTCCGCCGGGGCAGGGGACGGGGCGGCAGGGCTGGCCGGGGCAGGGGCCGCCTCCCCCGCCGAAGAGATCCCGTCGCCTGCCGGCGGGGTGGTCTCAGGGTCCGTGGTGGCCGGCGGCTGGGCGAAGGGGTGCTCGCCCAGGGTTTGGCCCGCCAGGCGCTGGGCCTGGGGAGCGGCGGCCTCGCCCAGGTAGTGGGCGGGATCGTGGAAGCGGGGCACGAAGCGGTACTCGCCGGCCGTGATGGCGGGCTGGGCGTCTTGAGCCTGGCTCTGGCGGGCCGCCTCCTCCACGTCGTGGCTCAGGATGCGGCCTCCCGGGCCTCTCCCCTGGAGGGTGGCCGGGTCGACGCCCTGCTCCGCGGCCATCTGGCGGGCGACACGGCTGATGCCCCGGGGGGCGGGTTCTGCCGGCGGAGGGGGCGGAGACGGCGGGGCAGCGGCGGGAGTGCCCTCGGGGGCCGGCTCCCGGGTGGGCGCGGGTTGGCGGGCCGCCCCGTCCACCTCGCGCCCCTCCAGGGTCGGGGGAGCCTGGGCGGCCGCCAGCGGCTCCAGAAGGGCGACGGGTTCCCCCACGGGGACCGTCGCCCCCTCCTCCACCAGGAGCTTGGCCAAGCGGCCGCTCTCGAAAGCTTCCAGCTCCACCGTCGCCTTGTCCGTTTCGATCTCGGCCAAGGCGTCACCCTTCTCCACCGCGTCCCCAGGCTGCTTCAACCAGCGGACCAGGCGGCCTTCCTGCATGTCGAAGCCCATCTGCGGCATGATCACCTGACGAGCCATGCCCCATCCCCTTCCAGAAGGCGGGCTGCCCGCCGGATCACCCCGTCCACCTGGGGCAGGGCGAGCCGCTCCAGGTTGGCGGCATACGGCATGGGCACCTCGGCGCCCCCCACCCGGAGGACGGGTCCCCGCAGGGCCTCGAAGGCCTCCTCGGCCAGCCGGGCGGCGATCTCGGCTCCGACGCCGTAGCTTTGCCAGTCGTCCCCCACGATGACCACCCGGCCCGTCTTCCGCACCGAGGCCAGGACGGGACCCATGTCCAGGGGCCGCAGGGTCCGGAGGTCCACCACCTCGGCCTCCACCCCTTGGGCGGCCAGCCGCTCGGCCGCCTCCAAGGCGACCACCACGCCCCGGGAGTGGGCGACCAGGGTGAGATCCCGGCCTTCCCGCCGGACCAGGCTCTGGCCCAGAGGGACGAGGAAGTCGGGGTCGTCGGGCACCGGCCCCTTCATGCTGTAGAGCAGGGCGCTCTCCACGAAGAGCACAGGATCGGGATCGCGGATGGCTGCCTTCAAGAGCCCATAGGCGTCGGCCGGGGAGGCGGGGGTGACCACCTTCAGCCCCGGAATGAAGGCGAAGAGGACCTCCAGGTTTTGGGAGTGGGTGGCCGCCAGACGCCGCCCGCCGTTGACGGTGCGGACCACCAGCGGCACGTGGAACTGGCCGTTGAACATGTAGTGGATCTTGGCCGCACCGTTGATCAGCTGGTCCGCGGCGGGGAGGATGAAGTTGATGCTCATGATCTCCACCACGGGGCGGAGGCCGCCTAAGGCGGCGCCGATGCCGGCTCCCGCGATGGCCGCCTCGGAGATGGGCGTGTCCCGCACCCGCTCGGGGCCGAACCGGGCCAAGAGCCCTTTGGTCACCGCGTAGGAGCCGCCGTAGGCTCCCACGTCTTCGCCCATGATGAAGACCCGCTCGTCCCGTTCCATCTCCTCCATCAGAGCCCGCCGGACGGCCTCACGGTAGGTGAGCTCCAACGCCGTTCCCCCCTCCTGCGGGGAGGGCCGCCGCCAGCGGGGCCCGGTAGACCCCGTGGTGGAGGGTGGCCGGGTCAGGCTCGGGGCTCTGCTCGGCAAAGGCGATGGCCGCCTCCACCACCTGCTCCGCCTCCTGGTCCGCCCGGCGCAAGGCCTCGGGTGTCACCACGCCCGCCTCCAGGAGCTCCTGGGCGAAGAGCTGGATGGGGTCCCAGGCCCGCCACGCCTTCAGCTCCTCCTTGGTCCGGTACAGCTCTGGGTCGGCCATGGAGTGGCCCCGGTACCGGTAGGTGAGGGCCTCAAGGAAGACGGGGCCCTTCCCCTCCCGGGCCCAGCGGGCGGCGCTGGCCACCGCGGCCCGGACCTCCAGGAGGCGCATGCCGTTGATCCGGGCCGACGGGATCCCATAGGCGGCCCCGCGGCGGTGGAGCTCCGTCACCCGCATGGCCCGCTCGATGGCGGTCCCCATCCCGTACAGGTTGTTCTGGCAAAGGAAGATGACGGGCAGTTCCCAGGTGGCCGCGAGGTTGAGGGCCTCGTGGAAGGCCCCCGTGTTGGTGGCCCCGTCACCGAAGATGCAGAGGACGACCCGGGGCTCCTTCCGGTACTGGTGTGCCAGGGCCAGGCCCGCCGCGATCGGCAGGTGGATGCCCACGATGGCGTGGCCTCCCCAGAAACGCCGGCCGGCGTCGGCCAGGTGCATGGAGCCGCCCCGGCCGCCGCTGACGCCGTCAGCCCGGCCGAAGAGCTCGGCCATCACCCGCCCTGGGTCGCTCCCCCGGGCCAGGGCCACCCCGTGGTCCCGGTAATGGGTGATCAGGTCGTCCTCAGGCTCCAAGGCGGCCAGCCCGCCCACGGCCAGAGCCTCCTCGCCGTTGGCCAGGTGGAGAAAGCCGCCGATCCGGCCCTGGGTATACGCCTGGGCCGCCCGTTCCTCGAAGTGGCGGATCACCTGCATCTGCCGGTAGTACTCCAGCAGGCGTTCGGGCGGTTCATCCCGGAGATCGGGTGGTGGATCGGGCGTCCAGCCTGTCCACCCGTCCCGGCCGGGCTCCGGGTTGTTCGCCTGCGCCATCCCCTCGCCCCCTCCCATGCTGGCCCGCCTCCGGCCCCTCCCGCGCGCCTTCCGCCCTTCCGGGAGAGGCGGAATCGAAGGCTAGAGTGGCCGCCCCAGGGGGGAAGTATGCGGCTTGCCAGGGCGTGGCAAAGGGCGGGCCAGCCTCACCGGGCGCCCGGCGGTTCCGGGGCGGGAGGGGACGGTGGGTGGCCTGGAAGCCCGACCGGCGACGGGGAAGGCCCGCCGGGCGAGGCGAACTGGACCCGGGGGGGCCGTCCCGCCAAGGGGCGGGGGACCAGGCGAGGGAGGACCGCTTCCACGACGAAGTCGAAGCGGTAGTAGCCTGGGTACTCATGGACCCGGGTGAGCCGGGCCCGGGCCACGGGGATGAGCTGCTCCCCATCCACCCGGACCACCTCGGCCGGGAGGCCGGGCCGGATCGCTCCCTCCCGCAGGTCCTCCAGCACCTCCAACTCCACCCGGGCCGGCTCGTACGCCAGGTGGTAGGTGGACCCGGGCCCCAGGTGGGAGAGGTTTTCCACCACCCAGTCGGAGAAGACCGGTAAGAGCAGCACGGCCGGCACGAGGTACACCCCCTTCTTCTGAGGATGGGTTCCGGGGGGCTCGGGGGCCCCAGGTTGACAGAACGGAAGGGCTCGCGCAGAATCGACAAAGGAACGTCGGGAGGTGTGGGGATGAGCCGCGTCTTCTCGGGGATCCAGCCCACCGGGGTGGTCCACATCGGCAACTACGTGGGGGCCATCCGGAACTGGGTCCGTCTGCAGGATGAGATGGAATCGTTCTATTGTATTGTCGATTACCACTCGATGACGATCCCGTACGACGCGGAAAGCTTCCCCCGGCGGGTTCTGGAGGCAGCCGCCGTCAACCTGGCGGCCGGATTGGACCCGGAGAAGACCAGCCTCTTCATCCAGTCCCACGTGCCGGAAGTGACAGAGCTCGCCTGGATTCTGGGGTGTGTGACACCTCTCGGCGAGCTGCAGCGGATGACCCAGTTCAAAGACAAGGCCCGCCAGCACGCGCAGAGCATCAACGCCGGCCTGCTCAACTATCCGATCCTCATGGCCGCGGACATCCTGCTCTACAAGGCGGACACCGTCCCCGTCGGGGAGGACCAGCTCCAGCACCTGGAGCTGACCCGGGAGATCGCCCGGCGCTTCAACGCTGCCTTCGGCCCCACCTTCCCCGAGCCCCAAGCCCGCCTCACCACGGGCGCCCGCATCATGGCCCTGAACGACCCGGAACGGAAGATGTCCAAGAGCGTGCCGGGCAGCTACATCGCCCTCACCGACGAGCCCGATGAGATCCGCCGCAAGATCCGGCGGGCGGTGACCGACACCGGCCCCACCAGCGGCGAGATGAGCCCCGGCGTGCGGAACCTCTTCACCCTGCTGGAGGTCTTCGACACCGAGGGGGCCACCTACCGGGCCCTCCGGGAGGCCTACGACCAAGGGACCCTCAGGTATGTGGAGTTGAAGGACGCGGTGGCCGATCACATGATTGCGCACCTGGAGCCCATCCGCGAGCGGTACCAGGAGCTGATCCACCGCCAGGAGGAGCTCCGGGCCATCCTGGCCGCCGGGGCTGACCAGGCCCGGAAGGTGGCCCGGGCGACCATGGAGGAAGTGCGCGAACGGACCGGTCTGCGGACGTAGGGTTTCGTCCCCGGGCTGGAACAGAAGGGGGCACCGGTCGTGTTCGATCCTGCCGTCAACATCTGGCTCCAGGCACTGGCGAGCCCCTGGCTCGATCAGTTCTTCCTCTGGATCACCGCCTTAGGAGACGAGCTCGCCTACACGTTGCTCTTGCCCGCCCTCTACTGGTTGACCGACCGGCGGAACGCCCGCCAGGTGGCCCTGGTTTTCCTGGTCTCCATGAGCCTCAACGGCATCCTCAAGGAGTGGCTCGCCCTCCCCCGGCCCAACCCGGCCGACGGGGTCCGCCTCCTCATCCAGGAGACAAGCCCTGGGTTCCCCTCGGGCCACGCGCAGGGCTCCTCCACCCTTTGGACGTCCCTGGCTCTGGCCTACGGCTCCCGGCTCTTGGGCTGGCTGGCGGCCATCCTCATCCCCCTCATCTGCCTCTCCCGGCTCTACTTGGGGGTCCATTACCTGGCCGACATCCTGGGCGGCTTGGCTTTGGGGTTTGGGCTCGTCGCCCTCTTCTTCACGGGATACCGTCGGGGTTGGGGCAATCGCTGGCCTGTGGGCGTGAAGGCGCTCCTCATCATCTTGGCCATGCCCATCCTTCTCTTCCTCAACCCCAACTCCGGGGCCGTCCGGATCCTCGGGTTCCTGTCGGGCTTCTTGCTCGGCGACTGGGTGGGGCGCCACGCCCTGGCCTATCGGCCCCAGGGGAGCCCCGCCGCCCAGGTGGGGAAGCTCCTCCTGGGCTACGGGGGCTTCTTCGCCATCGTCTACCTCGTGGAACGCTGGGTGCCCGCAGGGCTGCCCAGCCTTCTCGGGTATGGGCTGGCGGCCCTCTGGGTGACGGTGGGCGCGCCCTGGCTCTTCCTGACCTTGGGCCTGACCACCCGGGAGTGGGGCCCGGGCGGGCCTCTGGCCCGGCGGGCCCTGGGCCAGCTGGGGAGCGGCGCGCTGGTGGTGGCTCTCCTCCTTGGGCTCCTCGCCTGGTGGGCGGGTGCGCCCCTCGGCCGCCTCCCGGCGGTGGCCGGCCTCCAGCCGGGGGTGGTCCAGGTCATCGCCCACCGAGGTGGGGCCCTGGAGGCGCCTGAGAACACCCTGGTCGCCTTCGGCCAGGCCGAGACGGTCGGGGCCACCGCGCTGGAGCTGGACGTCCACCTGACGGCTGACGGTCACGTGGTGGTCCTCCATGACAGCACCGTGGACCGGACGACCAACGGGACCGGGCCCATCGCCCACCTCACCCTGGACCAGGTGCGGGAACTGGATGCGGCGTACCATTACTCGCCCGACGGCAGCACCTATCCCTTGCGGGGCGTGGGGATCGGCGTGCCCACCTTGGAGGAGGTGCTCCAGGCCCACCCGGAGACGCCCCTCATCATCGAGATGAAGATGAACGAGCCCCGCCTGGCCGAAGAGGTGGCCCGTCTGGTGGAGGCCTATGGGGCCGCGAGCCGGGTGGTGGTCTCCTCCTTCCACCGGGAGGTGCTGGACCACTTCCGGTCCCTGGCCCCTGGGGTGGCGACGGGCTTCAGCCTTCCGGAGGCCCTCCACTTTGTCCTCTTGGAACGGTTGGGTCTCAGCTTCCTCTACCCCGGGCCGCCGGGCGACGTGCTCCAGGTGCCGGAGCGGTACGGCCTGCTCCCGGTGGCCAGCAAGAACCTCATCGAGCGGGCGGCCGAGTGGGGGCTGCCGGTCCAGATCTGGACGGTGAACGACCGGGATGCCATGCGCCGGTGGGCCGTCCTGGGCGCGGCGGGGATCATCACCGACGCCCCCTCGACCCTGGTGGAGGTCCTGCGGCAGGAGGGAACCCGGGACGCCTGAACCGGGTTGAGCCCCCATGTCCCGGGAGCCCTGGGGCGTCCGTCCTAGGCAATTAGTGAAAATGGGCACTAGCACAAGTCCGGCCGCCCACCTAGAATGGAAGCGGAAGGCCCGGTTCCCATCGGGGCTGGGCCCGAGGGCCGAGGTGACGATCTCGGGTCCTGCCCCGAAGGGTGGGCGTTCGGCCGTGGGTTCCGCCGGGCAAGAGAGCGGGGTCCGGCCCGTCCCTCCGGCCCGGCCGTCCCGGAGAGGATGACGTCTATGCGGAAGCGATGGAAGCTCATCTTGGTGGTGATCACCCTGGCCGGCGCGGGCGCGCTCTTGATTCCGGCCTTGCAGGGTGGCGCCACCTACTACCTGACCATCGGCGAGGCGCTGGCCAAGGAGGAGGCCCAGCCCGGGCAGCGCTTCCGCATCGCCGGGAACGTCACCCCCGGGAGCATCGTCGACCAGCCGACCGACTTCCGGCTCAGCTTCCTGATGGAGGATGAGGGCGGGCAGGTGCCCGTGGTCTACCATGGCGCCCGTCCCGACAACCTCCAGGACGGCAGCGGGGTGGTGGTGGAAGGCCGGTTCCACGGTGAGACCTTCCACGCCGAGACGCTGATGGTCCAGTGCGCGAGCAAGTACGAAGCCGCGGAAGGGGCCGAGCACCCGGCAGAGATCCCCAAAGGACGTGATCGGTGATGCCATTCGTCGGCCACGGGCTCCTCTTGGCCGCCACCGCCGCCACCCTCTTCGGGCTGGTGGCGTACGGGCGCGCGGCGCGCCAGGGACGCCTTGAGCTGGCCCGCCAGGGGCGGGTCGCGCTGGGGCTGGCCACCCTGCTGGTCACTGCCGCCTCCCTCATCCTGATGGTCGCCCTCATCCAGACCGATTTCCGCTTCGCGTACGTGGTGCGCCATACCAACCGGGACCTGCCCCTGCTCTACCGGGTCGCCGCCTTCTGGGCGGGGCAGGAGGGGTCCCTCCTGCTGTGGCTCTGGATCTTGCTGGTGGAGGGCTTCCTCGCGCTGGGCTGGCGGAGGGGCTCCCAGGGCCCGGAAGCGGCCGACCGGCTGGAGGCGCCCGCGGGCGCGCTCCTCTTGGGGATCGCGCTCTTCTTTGAGCTCTTGGTGGTCACCGTCAGCTCGCCTTTCGGCGCGGTCGCCACCCCCCCTGCCGACGGGCGGGGCCTCAACCCCCTCCTGCAGAACCCCGGCATGCTCATCCACCCCGTCACCCTCTACCTGGGGTACGTGGGGTTCACCGTGCCCTTCGCCCTGGCCTTTGGGGCCCTGATCCTGGGCGATGGGAGCGATGCCTGGATCGAGCGGAGCCGCCGGTGGAGCCTGGCCGCCTGGCTCTTCCTCACCCTGGGGATCGTCTACGGGATGCAGTGGGCCTACGTGGAGCTGGGCTGGGGCGGCTTCTGGGCGTGGGATCCGGTGGAGAACGCCTCCCTCATCCCGTGGCTGACGGCCACCGCCTACCTCCACGGAGCCCGGGTCTGGCAGCAGCGGGGCTGCTTCAAGGTGGGCACGGTGGGGCTCTTGGCCGCCACCTTCCTCCTCACCATCTTCGGCACTTACCTGACCCGGAGCGGCGTGGTCAGCTCCGTCCACGCCTTCGCGCCCAGCACCCTGGGCAGCCTCTTCCTGGGTTTCCTCATCCTCCTCACCGTCGGGACGGTGGCGATCCTGATCTGGCGGCGCGACCTCCTGCAGGATGAGGTGGGGGTGGACAACCCGATCAGCCGGGAGGGGAGCTTCCTCCTGGCCATGCTCCTCCTGGCCGCGGCGGCGCTGGTGGTCTTCCTGGGCACCCTCTCGCCCATCCTCTCGGGCTGGCTCCTGGGCACCCGGATCCAGCTGGACGCGGCCTTCTACAACCGGGTGGTGCCCCCCATCGGCCTTCTCATCGTGGCGGTGATGGGGCTGGCCCCCCTCCTCCCCTGGGGGCGGGCCACCCGGCGAACCTGGCGGCGGCTGGTCTGGCCTTTGGGCCTGGCGGGGGCCGTCACCCTGGGTCTGGCCGCGGCGGGAATCCATCACGGCCTCGCCTTGGCCGCCGCCTTGGCCTGCTTCTTCGCCCTCGCCGTCACCCTCCCCGAACTGCTCAAGGGCTTCCGGGGACACGCCCGCGGCCTGGGCGGGCGGCTGAAGGGGGCCCTCCGGGCCGCCCGGCGGAATCCCAGCCGGGTGGGGGGCTACCTGGTCCACATCGGGGTGGCGGTGATGGTGGTGGGGATGGTGGGCGCCACCGTCTTCGAAACTTCCGCCGACGTGGTCCTCCAGCCGGGCCAGATGACCGAGCTCGCCGGTCACCGGCTCCACTACGCGGGGCTCCGGCAGCGGATGGACTCCCCCTCCCAGGTGACCATCCACGCGGAGCTCATCCTCCTGGGGGATGGCCGGCCCCTGGGCCGGCTGCGGCCCGAGAAGGTCTTCTACACCTACGCCCGGCCCACCACCGAGCCGGCCATCCTGGGGGGCCCCCGGGGGGACCTCTACGTGATCTTGAACGGGTGGGAGGAAGGCGGCCGCCAAGCCAGCTTCACCCTGGTCTGGCATCCCTTGATCAGCTGGATGTGGTGGGGCGCCTACATCATGGCCGCGGGTGGGTTGATCGCCTTCGGGCCCACGCCCCAGGCCCGTTCCCGCGGGGCGGCCCGGAGCACGCCCCCAGCCCTCCCGGCCGGCGAGGGAACGGGGGCGTAGGGGCAGGGCGGCGGCGGGATGGAGGCCTCTGGGACCGGGGAGGGGATAGGGAGAGGAGGCGCAGCCGATGGCTCTTCACCTGAGCAGCCGGCGGCACCGGCCGCTGCTCACCTACCAGTGGCTGGACACCTACACCCGCAGCCGCTGGCTGGTCGGCGGGCTGGCCGCCCTCATTCTGGTCGGGTTGAAGGTGGGCTTCAGCCTCGGCTACCCGCTGCTGCCCGTTCTGGCCATCACCGTCATCTACGTGGCCCTTCAGCCCCTCTTCACCATCCTGCTCGAGCGGTACGACGAGGTGGACCCCACCATGGCCCTGGTGGAGCTGGTGGTGGACAGCCTCCTGGTCACCGCCCTGATCTACTGGACGGGCGGCATCCAGAGCCCCTTCCACTGGCTCTGGATCGGCCTGGTCATGCTGGCCGCCTTGACAGGCGGCCGGAAGGCCAGCCTGGTCATGGCCGTGGCCATCACCCTGGTGAGCGGTCTGGAGCTGGGCCTGGAGGTCTGGGGCCTCCTCCCGTCCCAAGCGGCCGGCGGGCCTAGCCACCGGACCCTGCCGCCCGGCGCCGGTCCCGAAGGGGCGGTCCTCCACCTGGTGGTGGACGGGCTCTTCTTCCTCATGGCGGGCTACCTCTCGGGGATCTTGGTGGAGACCGCGCAGATCCAGGCCCGGCGCCTGGGGGTGGTGGAGCAGGAGCTCCGCCGCCAGGAGCTGACCCGTCGCCGGCTCCTCCGGATGGTGGTGACGGCCCAGGAAGAGGAGCGGAAACGGGTGGCCCGGGAGCTCCACGACGAGACGAGCCAGATGATCACCGCGCTCCTCCTGAACGTGAAGCACATGGAGCACCAGATCCGGACCGGCGGCGACATCGAAGGGCCCATGCGGACCGTCGAGGAGGCGGCCGACCGGGCTCTGGCCGCGTTGAGCCGGGTGATCTGGGCCCTGCGGCCCCAGCAGTTGGATGAGCTGGGGCTGGTCGCGGCCGTCCGCCATGCGGCCGAGACCATGCTGGGCGACCGGGTCACCCTCCACTTCCAGGCCCGCATCGACCGGGAGCTGCCCGAAGAGGTGGAGATCACCGTCTACCGGGTCCTCCAAGAGGCGATCACCAACGTGGCCCGGCACGCCCAGGCCCGGGAGGTCTGGATCGATCTCTTCCAGGACGACACGGGGATCTGTCTCCGGGTAGAGGACGACGGGGTGGGCTTCCGCCCCGAAGAGGTTTCCCAGAACGCTGAAGGGGGCATGGGCCTCACTGGCATGGAGGAGCGGATCCGGCTCTTTGACGGCAGCTTCTCCCTGGAGTCGGTTCCAGGGCAGGGCACCCGGGTGACCGCCCGGATCCCCTTGGAGAGTGAGGAGGTGTCCGACCATGACACCCATTCGGGTCCTGATTGTTGATGATCAGCAGATGATCCGCGAGGGCATCGGGCTCATCCTGCGAAGCCACCCCGACATCGAGGTGGTGGGGGAGGCGGCCAACGGCCGGGAAGCGCTGGAGAAGGTGGAAGAGACCCAGCCTAATGTGGTCTTGATGGACATCAGCATGCCGGAGCTGAACGGCATCGACGCGACCGCACTGGTGAAGCGCCGGTGGCCCGAGGTGAAGGTCCTCGGCCTGACGGTCCACGACACCGAGGGGTACATCCTCCAGCTCCTGCGGGCCGGTGCCTCCGGCTACATCGTCAAGAAGGCGGCGGGCGATGAGCTGGTGGAGGCGATCCGGGCCGTCCAGCGGGGCGACTACTACCTCCACCCGACGGTCACCCGGCAGGTGATCGAGGAGTATATGCGCCACATGCGGGAAGGGACCCGGGGTCCCGAGGACGTGCTGACGGCCCGGGAACGGCAGATCGTCCAGCTGGCGGCGGAAGGGTACAAGAACCGGGAGATCGCCGAGATGCTCAACATCTCCCTGAAGACCGTGGAGACCCACCGGGCCAATGTGATGCAGAAGCTGAACATCTCGGACCGGGTGGAGCTGGTCCGCTACGCCATCCGCGAGGGGATCATCGAACCGTAGGGTCGGGTCCCCCTGGGTCCAAAATGGGGGGACGACCCGATGGGCCCCCTGCAGCCTAGCCCCTAGAATGGAAGTAGCTGCAGGGGGTGACGCCGGTGTCTTGGATCTGCCGTCTGGCCTGGCTGGCCGTCTCCCTGTACGGGTCGTGGCTCATCGGCCGCCACCTCCTCCAGGTCTTCCACCGGCGCTTGCAGCGCCAAGCCTTCACGGGGGGCCGGTTCTCCCTGACCCGCCTCCGCTTGGAGCTGGCCAGCCTGTGGGTGCTGGCCTCCGCGGCCTGGACCTTCCTCCTGTGGGTGATCCCGCTGCCCGTTCCGCCCGCCCTCTGACCTGCCCAGTCGGCACGCTATCTTTTTTCACCAGTATTGACAGGCAACTCGGAATCCAGTAGACTTAAACACAGTTCGACCGACCGTTTGGTAGGTTCAGGGGCGGTCCCCATGCACGAGACCCGCAAAGAGCAGGTGATCGAGGCCGCGATCCACCTTTTCCGGACCAAGGGGTACCACGCCACCTCGGTTCAGGACATCGCCGACGCGGTGGGCTTGCGCAAAGGCAGCCTCTACCACTACATCACCAGCAAAGAGGAGCTCCTCTTCGACATCATCCACGAGACCATCCAAGTCTACATCCGGCGGCTGGAGGCCATCGCCGCCCGGCCCGAACCGGCAGCCCAGCGCCTGGCCCGGGCCATCACCGCGCACATCGAGGCCGTCGCCCAGGAGACCGAGGGCTTTGCCATCTTCATCGGCGAGACCCGGGCCCTGGAGCCGGGACCGCGCCGGCGGATCGAAGAGGCGTCCCAACGGTACCGCCACCTCCTGCAGCAGCTCATCGAGGAGGCGGCTCAGGAGGGGGCCTTCCGGCCCACCGACAGCACCCTCGCCTCCCTGGCCATCTTGGGTGCCTGCAACTGGATGCACCGCTGGTATGATCCCCAGGGACGGCTCCGCCCCCAGGAGATCGCCCAGCAGTTCACGGAGATCTTCTTCCACGGGCTGGTCCACCCCCCGGCCGGGCCTGCCCCGGCGGGCCGGGCGCCCGTGGTTGGGACCGTCCCGGCGGAGGGACGGCGGCCGCCCAGCCCGAACCATCCACCCCACAGCGAGGAGCCCTGGCCCCCAGGGCCCTAAAGGAGGTTTTCTTCCCGTGGCCGATCTCAACCAGATCATGCACGAGCTTCGGCAGAAGCTGGAGACCCACCCCGAACGGTGGCAGGAGCTGGAGCTGGCCTGCCAGCTGGAGCTCTCGGGCGAGGGCGGCGGCACCTACCATTTGGTCCTGAAGGGTGGCCAGGCGGACATCGGACCCGGCGCCTTGGATGAGCCCCAGCTCACCCTCGCCATGGCGGCGGACGCCTTCGAGCGCCTGGTTGCCGGCCAGCTCAACCCGACGGCCGCCTTCATGAGCGGCCAGCTCAAGATCCAAGGGGACATCGGCATGGCCCTCAAACTGCAAGCCCTGCTCCGTTAGGCGAGCCGGGCTGAGGAGGGAGCGACGGTGATCAACCTGGAGGGCAAGGTGGCGCTGGTGACGGGCGCCTCCCGGGGCATCGGCCGGGCCGATGCCCTCACCCTCGCCCGCGCCGGGGCCGACGTGGTGGTGACCGATATCCTCCTCGAGTCGGACCTGGAATCGGCCCGGCGGGCGGAACGGTACGGTCCCCTGGCCCAGGCCATGCTGGCCACCGGGCACGTCTACACCGAGCGGACCGCCGAGGAGATCCGGGCCATGGGCCGGCGCTCCGCCGCCTACCGCATGGACGTGACCGACCCCCAGCAGGTCCGGGAGGTCTTCGCCCGGGTGAAGGAGGAGTTCGGAGGCCTCCACATCCTGGTCAACAATGCCGGCACCCTGGACCACCTGGGCCAGCTGGAGGATCAGAAGGATGAGCTCTGGCAGCGGGATCTCCAGGTGAACCTGACGGGCGCCTACAACTGCTGCAAGGCGGCCTGGCCCATCATGAAGGAGCAGCAGGACGGGCGGATCGTCAACATGTCCAGTGTGGCCGGCACCCTGGGCGGCTTCGGCCAGGCCAGCTACTCCACCACCAAGGCGGGCATCATCGGCCTCACCAAGAGCCTGGCCCTGGAAGGCGCCCGCCATGGGATCCGGGTCAACGCGGTGGCCCCCGGCATCATCGGCACCGAGGCCTTTAAGATGGGGACGGGCCACCAGGAGCGGATGATCCGCCGGACCGCTTTCCGGCGCCTGGGCGAGCCGGAGGACGTGGCCAACGCCATCGCCTTCCTCGTCTCCGACCTGGCCCGCTACATCACCGGCATCGTCCTCCACGTTTCGGGCGGGATCGAACTCTTTACGTTCTAAAGGTTGCCAAAGGCACGAGAAGGGAGAAAGGGGTGGATCCGGTGGCCCTCATCGAGATGGAGCAGGAGGCGGGCCTGGCCGTCATCCGCTTCAACCACCCGCCCGTCAACGCGCTCTCCCAAGCCTTCTTCGAAGAGCTGGAAGCGGTGCTCCAGCGGCTGGAGAGGAGCGACACCCTCCGGGCGGCCCTCTTCACCAGCCAGGTGCCCGGCATCTTCGTGGCCGGCGCCGACCTGACGGAGTTCCGGGCTTTGCTGGCCGGGGCGGGCGACCTCCACCAGCAGGCCCGGGCGACCCTGGCCCGCTTCCACGACCTCTTCAACCGCATCGAGAACCTCCCCTGCCCGACGGTGGCCGCCATCAACGGGCACGCGCTGGGCGGGGGGTGTGAGCTGGTCCTGGCCTGCGACTTCCGGGTGATGGTGGACGACGGTCAGGCGGAAATCGGCCTGCCCGAAGTGCGGCTCGGCCTCTTCCCCGGCGGGGGCGGGACCCAGCGGCTCCCCCGGCTCATCGGCGAGGCCCGGGCCAAGGAGCTCATCCTGCGGGGCTGGCGCCTCAAAGCGCCGGAGGCCCAAGCCATCGGGCTGGTCCACGAAGTCTACCCCGAGGCGGAGTTTGCCGACCGGGCCCTGGACTTGGCCCAGCGGCTGGCCCGGCAGGCGACCGCCGCCCTCGCCTTGGCCAAGCGGAACATCCACCGGAGCCGCCACCTGCCCTTGCATGAGGGCCTGGCGGCCGAAGGCGAGGACTTCCTCCAGGTGCTCACCACTGAGGATGCCCGGGAAGGGATCCAGGCCTTCTTCGAGGGCCGGAAAGCCCGGTTCCAGGGGCGCTAGGAAGGGAGGGCTCTCCCGTGGGCGAGGCGTGGATCATCGACGCGGTGCGGACCCCCATCGGCCGGCGGCGGGGGCGGGTGAGCCGGCTCCACCCCCAGGAGCTGGTGGCCCACCTCCTCCACGCCCTGGCGGACCGGAACCACCTGGATCCCCTTCAGGTGGAGGATCTGCTCCTGGGTTGCGTCACCAACGTGGGGGAGCAGGGGCTGAACATCGCGCGGATGAGCGTTCTGGCCGCGGGCTGGCCCGTGGAGGTTCCGGGCGTCACCATCAACCGCATGTGCGCCTCCAGCCTGGAAGCCTTCAACCGGGCCACCCAGGCCATCCGGGCCGGGGACCACGAGCTCCTCATCGCCGGCGGAGTGGAGAGCATGAGCCGGGTGGAGATGGGCTCGGATGGCGGGCCGATGAGCCCGCCCCTCCAGGAGCGGTTCGCTCTGGTCCCCCAGGGGATCTCGGCGGAGCTGATCGCCCAAGAGTGGAAGCTGAGCCGGGAGGAGCTGGACGCCTACGCCTACGAGAGCCACCAGCGGGCCATCCGGGCCACCGACGAGGGCCGCTTCGCCGGGGAGTTGATCCCGCTGCCCGTGCCCGCCACCGACGAGGAGCCCGCCCAGGTCCTGGAGGCCGACGAGGGCCCCCGGCGGGAGACGAGCCTGGAGAAGATGGCCACCCTCCAGCCTGCGTTCAAACCCGACGGGGTGGTGACCGCCGGCAACGCCAGCCAGATTTCCGACGGCGCCTCCTTGGTTCTGGTCGCCTCCCCCGAGAAGGCGAGGCGCTTGGGCCTCCGGCCCCGGGCCCGGTTCGTGGCCAGCGCGGTGGTGGGGGTGGACCCCATCCTGATGCTCACCGGCATCATCCCCGCCACCCGCCAGGTCCTCCAGAAGGCGGGCCTCACCCTGGATCAGATGGACGTCATCGAGGTGAACGAGGCCTTCGCCTCGGTGGTCCTGGCCTGGGAGCGGGAGCTCCAGCCCGACATGACCCGGGTCAACCCCAACGGCGGGGCCATCGCCCTGGGCCATCCCCTGGGGGCTTCGGGGACTCGGCTCCTCGCCACGGCCCTCAACGAGCTGGAGCGCCGGGAAGGGCGGTACGCGCTGATCACCCTTTGCATCGGCTTCGGCCAGGCGGTGGCCACCATCATCGAGCGCCTCCCTGAAGGCGCGGCGGGGGTGGGGGCGGCATGATCTCCTTCCAGCCCAGCCCGGAGGAGCGGGAGCTCCGCCAGCTGGCCCGGGAGTTCGCCCAGAGCCGCCTCCGGCCCCACGCCCGGGCGGCCGAACAGGCGGGCCGCCCGCCCGAGGCCCTGGCCCAGGAGTCCCGGGAGCTGGGCTTGGGCGGGGTGGCTCTTCCCGAAGGGTGGGGCGGGGCCGGCTTCTCCCAGGTGGCCGCCTGCCTGGTGGAGGAGGAGCTAGCCTGGGGCGACCCGGGGCTGGCCGTCGCCTTGGGCCTGCGGGAAGCGGCCCTTGCCTTCGTGGCTGACCTGCTGGGCGAGGCGCCCGCCGGGGGCCCTTGGGAGGGGCCAGGGGTGCTCCTTTGGCCCCAGGTCCCCGACGATCCCCTGGCGGGCTCGGGGATCACCTGGACCACCCAGCTCCAGGCGGCCCCCCAAGGGGAACGCCTGTCGGGCTCGATCGGGGCCGCGCCGGGGGCTCAGGAGGCGGCCTGGTTTCTGATCCCCGCCGCCCGGGGGGAGCGGGTCGTCCTTCTCCGCCTGGAAGGGACGGCCCCTGGCGTGGAGCGCCGCCCCTTGCGCCGGCCCTTGGGCCTCGCGGCTGCGGGGTGGGCTGAGGTGGCGCTGGATGGGATTGCCGTCGGCCCGGGGGCGGTGGTCTGGGAAGGGACCGTCCGGGACCCGGCGTGGGTCCGGGCCCGGGAGCGAGCCCGGCTCCGGGTGGCCGCCCAGCTGGTGGGGACAGCCCGGGCTGCCCTTGAGTACGCCACCCAGTACGCCGCCCAGCGGCAGGCCTTCGGCCAGCCCATCGCCCAATTTCAGGGGATCTCCTTCATGGTGGCCGAGATGGCCATGGCGGTGGAGGCGGCCCGGAACCTGGTCTGGTACGGAGCTTGGCGCCTGGACCGGGGGGCCCTTCCGGCCGGCGGGGCCCAGGCCCTGCTCCACGCCCGGGGCGCCGCCCTGGAGGTGGCCGATCGGGCGGTCCAGGTGCTGGGCGGCCACGGGTACATGGCGGACCACCCGGTGGAGAAGTGGCTGCGGGACGCCCGGGCCTTAGGGGTGGCCGTCTGGCCCGAGACGGCCCTGGAGGTGGAGGCGGCCAGCGAGCTGGGCCTGGCGCCTGGGTGGGTGGCCGGCGGTGCCGCCGGGCCTGGGCCGGTGGAGGGGGGCGCGGCATGATCGACTTTGAACTGACCGAGACCCAGCGGGCGGTCCGGGACTTCCTCCACTGGGTGGCGGAGCATGAAATCCGGCCTGTGGCGCTCCAGGCCGACGAGGAGGGCGACGTGCCCCTGGAGCTCCTCCGGCGGCTCAAAGAGCTGGGGGTGACCCTGGACACCCTGCCCGGGGGAGGGGCGTCGGGCGGGGACGGGGAGGCCCCGGAGCACCAGAGGAACCGGCTGGCGGTGCTGGCCGCGGAGGAGCTGGCCTGGGGCGATGCGGCGGTGGCCATCAGCCTCCCCGGGGCCGGCCTGGGGGGACCGCCCGTCCAGCTGATGGGGACCCCGGAGCAGAAGGAGCGGTTCCTGGGCATCTTCCGCGACCCCGAGCCCCGCTGGGGGGCTTATGCCCTCACCGAGCCCGAGGCGGGCTCCGACGTGGCCGCCATCCGGACCACCTGCCGGAAAGAGGGAGACCACTGGGTCCTGAACGGGACCAAGCTCTTCATCACCAACGGCGCCCGGGCCAGCTGGAACGTGGTCTTCGCCACCATCGACCCCGCCCTGGGTCGCGCGGGCCACCGGGTCTTCGTGGTGGAACGGGGCACCCCTGGCTTCACCGTGGGCCGGATCATGGAAAAGATGGGCCTCCGGGCCTCGGAGACGGCCGAGCTGATCTTCGACGAGTGCCGGGTGCCGGCGGAGAACCTCCTGGGCGGCGAGGAGCGCTACCGCCAGGGGGAAGGATTCCGCACAGCCATGCAGACCTTCGACGGGACCCGCCCCATGGTGGCCGCGATGGCGGTGGGCATCGGACGGGCCGCCTACGAGTACACCCGGGACCGGCTCCGGGAGGAGCTCACCCTGAGCCGCCCCATCCCCCGGTACGGGGTGATCGCAGAGCGCTTGAGTTGGATGGAACGGGAGCTCCACGCGGCCCGGCTCTTGGTCTGGCAGGCCGCCTCCATGGCCGACCAGCGGATCCCCAACAGCAAAGAGGCCTCCATGGCCAAGGCCTACGCGGGGACGGTGGCCACCCGGGTCTGCGCGGCGGCCGTGGAGTTGCTGGGCGCGGTGGGCCTCCGCCACGACCGCTGGGTGGAGAAGTGGTTCCGGGACATCAAGGTCTTCGACATCTTTGAGGGCACGGGCCAGGTTCAGCGCCTGGTGGTGGCCCGGCGGCTCTTTGAGCCCTACGGTCTCCGGGTGTAGTCAGTCGGTCGGACGACGGGTGGAGTTGGCCGGACGAGGAGGCGTGGCCATGCATGTGGTGGTCTGCATCAAACAGATCCTCGACCCCGAGATCCCGCCCCGGGAGTTCCAGGTGGATCCCCAGACCAAAAGGGCCGTGCGGGGGCGGGCCTCCCTGGTGATCAGCCCCTTCGACCTCAACGCGTTGGAGGTGGCCGTCCAGCTCAAGGAGCGGGCGGGCGGCCGGGTGACGGTGGTCAGCCTGGGAGGGGAGGAGACCCCCGAGGCCCTCCGCCGGGCCCTGGCCATGGGAGCCGACGAGGCCGTCTGGATCCGGGATGGGGCCCTGGAGGCCACTGACGCCAGCGGCACCGCCCGGTGCCTCGCGGCGGCCATCGCCAAGCTGGATGAGCCGGACCTGGTCCTCTTCGGGCGCCAGGCGGGCGACTGGGACCAGGGGCTGGTGGGGCCCATGGTGGCCGAAGCCCTGGGGTGGCCCCTGGTGACCAACGTCTTCCAGACCCGGGGCGAGAACTCGCCTCTGGAGCTCCTCCAGCAGGCGGAAGGGGGCTACCGGGTGGTGGCCGCCACCCTGCCGGCCGCGGCCACCATCACCAACCACGAGGCCAATGTGGCCCGGCTGCCCAAGGTCCGGGAGATCATGCTGGCCAACCGGAAGCCCATCACCCAGTGGAGCCTGGGCGACCTGGGGCTGGCGGCTGACGAGGTGGCCCCCCGGGTGGTGGTGGAGGCGCTGGCCGTCCCCGTCCCCGAGGGGCACTGCACCTTCATCGAAGGGGAGACGGCCCAGGAGAAGGCCCAGAACCTGGCCCGGGCCCTCCGGGAGCTGAAGGTGATCTAGGGGGTGTGGCCATGGTCTTGGTGGCGCTGGTGGCCGAAGGCGAGACCCTCCCTCGCCCTGGCCGGGAGGCGTTGAGCCTCGCCCGTACCCTGGTGGATGGGGGCGCGCCGGGTCCGGTGGTGGCCGCCGTGACGGGTCCCGGCGCGGTCCAGGCCGGGGGTGAAGCCTTCGCCCTGGGGGCCGACCGGGTGCTGGCGGTCCCGGGCCGGGAGGCGACGGCGGACCGGAAGCTTCTCGTGGATGACCTGCTGGCCGCGTGGGAGCAGGCGGGTGGCCAGGAGGGCCTCATCCTCTGCCCGGGGGATGAGGCTGGCCGGGAGCTGGCCCCCCGGCTCGCCTTCCGGCTGGGGGCCGGGGTGGCCAGCGAGGTGGTCCGGGTGCGCTGGGAGGGGGGCCGGGTCCTGGCGGAGCGGCCGGCCTACGGGGGGAAGGCGGTGGCCACCGTCGCCCTGCCGGGGCCGGTGGGGGTGGTCCAGGTGAAGGACCGGGCCTTCGAGGCCGCCTCCCCTGAGCCCGGCCGGACGGGACAGGTGGAGGAGCTTCCCGCCGCGGCGGGGCCTGAGCGGCTCCGGGTGGTGGAAGAGGTTCGGGAGGAGGCGGGGGGCGTGCCCCTGGAGGAGGCGCCAGTGGTGGTGGCCGGCGGCCGGGGCCTGGGCGGCCCCGAGCCCTTCCAAGAGGAGCTGGCCGAGCTGGCCCGGCTCTTGGGCGGCGCGGTGGGGGCCTCCCTGGCCGCGGTCGATGCGGGCTGGGTGCCTCCTGCCCTCCAGGTGGGGCAGACGGGGAAGAGCGTGGCGCCGGAGCTCTACCTCGCGGTGGGGATCTCAGGGGCGAGCCAGCACCTGGCCGGCATTACCGGCGCCAAGCACGTGGTGGCCATCAACAAGGACCGGGAGGCCCCCATCTTCCGCCGGGCGGAGCTGGGCGTGGTGGGGGATTGGCGGGAGATCGTGCCAGCCTTGATCGACGCCGTGCGGGCTCTGCGCTCCTGACCCGACGGCCGGCCGCCCGCGCGGGGGCGGCGTCGGGGCCTGCCCCGGTCCGGACGGGCGCCGAGGGGAGGGCGACCGATGGATCCTATGGCGACGCCGACCCGGGAAGTCTTTTGGAACATCGAGCACACCTGGCTGGTCTACGTCCTGCTCTACCCGACGGCCATCGCCTTCGTCTACGGCCTGGGCCGGCGGGTGGAGGGCTGGTTCATGGGCAAGCCCCAGATCCGCTGGGACCGGCCCTGGCTCCGGCTGAAGCTCTTCCTGCGGGACGGGCTGGCCCAGGCCCAGGTCTTGCGGGAACGGCGCGCCGGCCTGGCCCACCTGGCCTTCTCCTGGGGGTTCCTCGTCCTCACCCTGGCCACCGTGGCCGTCTTTCTCCAGCACGATCTGGGGATCCCCATCCTCTCCGGCAACTTCTACCTCTACTTCCAGTCCCTGGTGGTGGACCTCTTCGGTTTCGCCGCCATCATCGGCGTGGTCTACGTCCTCTACCAGCGCTACGTGGTCCGGCCGCCTCGCCTGACCCACGGCGTCTTCTCCGACGGGGTGCTTCTGGTGGGCTTCCTCGTGGCCCTCATCCAGGGATACGTGGTGGAAGGCCTCCGCATCGTGGCCACCCAGGACCCTTGGGGGATCTGGTCTCCCGTGGGGTACGCCACGGGCCAGCTCCTGGTGGCCCTGGGGGTGCGGGAGCTGCCGCTGCAGCTGGCCCTCCACCGCTTCTTCTGGTGGACCCACCTGGTGACCGCCTTTGCCGGCAACGCGTACCTCCCCTACTCCAAGGCGATGCACCTTTTGGTGGCGCCCTTGAGCCTCTTCTTCCGGGAGCTGGAGCCGGCGGGCCGACTGCGGCCCATGGAGATCGAGGGTGCTGAAAGGCTGGGGGTCAAGGCCCTGTCCGACTTCACCTGGAAGGACCTCCTCGATCTGGATGCGTGCACCGAGTGCGGCCGCTGCCAGGAGGTCTGCCCCGCCCACGCGGTGGGCAAGCCCCTCAACCCCAAGACCTTCATCCTCGACCTCCAACGGCAGATGGCCGGGCTGGCCCGGGAGGAGGTCACTCCGGCGGTCCGGCCGGCTCTGGCGCCGGGGGTCCAGGTGGCTGCAGCCACCCTGGCCGAGGATGCGGCCCTAGAGATCGTGGGTCATTCCATCGACCCCGAGGTGATCTGGTCCTGCACCACCTGCAACGCCTGCGTGGAGGTCTGCCCGGTGGAGATCGAGCACGTGGCGAAGATCATCGATCTCCGCCGCTACCAGGTGATGGAGGAGGCGGCCATCGACGAAACGCCCCAGCAGGCCCTGCAGGGTCTGGAGGACCGGGCCCACCCCTTCCGGGGCACGCAAGCCAGCCGGGCCGACTGGTACCAGGACCTGCCCTACGTGAAGACCCTGGCGGAGACGGGCCCCGTCGACTACCTCTACTGGGTGGGCTGTGCCGTCGCCCTCAACGAGCGGACCCAGAGGACGGCCCGGGCCCTGGCCCGGATCCTCCACGCGGCGGGGATCGACTTCGCCGTCCTGGGCGAGGAGGAGCTCTGCACCGGCGACCCCGCCCGGCGAATGGGGAACGAGTACCTCTTCGAGCTCCTGGCCCGGCAGAACATCGACACCCTCCAGCGCTCCCAGGTAACCCGGATCATCACCACCTGCCCCCACTGCTACAACACCCTCAAGAACGAGTACGGCGCCTTGGGCGGTCTCTTCCAGGTGGTCCACCACACCGAGCTGATCGAGGAGCTCCTCGCCCAGGGACGGTTGCCCTTGAAGGGACCCGTGGACCGGAGCCCCATCACCTTGCACGATCCCTGTTACCTCGGCCGGTACAACGGGGTCTACCAAGCCCCCCGCCAGCTGGTGGACGCGCTGGGCGAGCGGGTGGAGATGGAGCGGAGCCGGGCGCGGAGCTTCTGCTGCGGGGCGGGGGGCGGGCGCTACTTCATGGACGATCGCCCGGGCCAGCGGGTGAATGTGGAGCGGTCCCGCCAAGCCCTGGCCACCGGGGCCCCGACCGTGGCCACCGCCTGCCCCTTCTGCACCTTGATGCTGGAGGACGGTGTGCGGACCGCGGCCCGAGAAGCGGGCCGGGAGGCCCCGGAGGTGAAAGACCTGGCCGAGCTGGTGGCCGAGGCCCTGGACGAGGAGGCCTTAGCCGCCGGCTGGCCGCCGGAGGAGGCTGGCGGGCGGCGGGCCTGAGGCCGCGGGCGTGGGGAGGGGAGTGCCGTGCAGGTCGATCTGAAGCTGGATGAGGAACAGCGCCAGATTGTGGCCATGGTGCGGGAGCTGGCCCAGGAGCGGATCGCGCCCTTCGCGGCCGAGTGGGATGAACGGGAAGAGTTCCCCTGGCCGGTGGTGGAGGCGTACCGGGAGGCGGGCCTCTTCGCGCTCGCCTTCCCCGAAACCTATGGGGGTGTGGGCGCCTCGGCGGTCACCCAAGTGCTGGTGGTGGAGGAGTTGGCCAAGGTGGATGCGACCGCCGCCATCATCCTGGCCGTCCAGTGGTTGGGGGCCTTGCCCATCCTGGTGGCCGGCTCCGAGGCGCAGAAAGCCCGCTACCTGCCCAAGCTGGCCTCGGGCGAGTGGCTGGCCGCCATGGCCCTCACCGAGCCCGAGGCTGGGTCGGATGTGGCCGGGCTCCAGGCCCGGGCTGTCCGGGTGGACGGGGGGTACCGCCTCACGGGCCAGAAGAAGTTCATCAGCCACGGGGCCATCGCCGACGTGCTCACCACCTTCGCCCGCACCGGAGGCCCTGGGGCCAAAGGCCTGTCCGCCTTCATCGTGGAGAAGGGCGCGCCAGGCGTGCGTGTTGGGCGGATCGAGCGGAAGCTGGGCCTCCGCGCCTCCAACACCGCCGAGATCCTCTTCGACGACTGCTTCGTTCCCGAACGCCACCGCATCGGCGAGGAAGGCGAGGGCTTTTCCATCGCCATGCGGACCCTGGATCGGAGCCGCCCCGCGGTGGCCGCGCAGGCCCTGGGCATCGCGGAGGGGGCCTTCGCGGCCGCCCTCCAGTACGCCCAGGAGCGGCGGGCCTTCGGCCAGGAGATCGCCCGCTTCCAGGCCATCCAGTTCATGCTGGCCGACATGGCCATGGGCATTGAGGCCGCCCGGGGCCTGGTCTACCGGGCCGCCCACTTGGTGGAGGAAGAGGGTCGGGGTGGGGGCCGGCTGACCACCGCCAACCGGTACTCGGCCATGGCCAAGTGCTTCGCCTCCGATGTGGCCATGCAGGTGACCATCGACGCGGTCCAGATCCTGGGCGGCTACGGCTACATCCGGGACTTCCCCGTGGAACGTTTCATGCGCGACGCCAAGATCACCCAGATCTACGAAGGGACCAATCAGATCCAGCGGATCATCATCGCCCGCAGCTACCTGGACCTGGCGCCTGGACCGTGAGCGGTGGGGGGCCGGCCTCGACACCCGGGCTCGGGGCCCCGCGAGAGCGCTCGGCTGGGCGCAGGCGCAGGTCCCACGAAGGGAGCGTGGTTGGATGAGCACGGTCCGGAGCGGCTTGGAGGGCGTCATGGCCACCTCCAGCGCCGTCTCCTTCATCGATGGTGACCGGAGCCTGTTGACCTACCGGGGCTACTCGGCGACCGATCTGGCCCAACAGTCCACCTTCGAAGAGACCGCCTACCTCCTGCTGGAGGGGGAGCTGCCCACCCGGGCCCAGCTGGAGGCCTTCGTGGCCCAGCTGGAGGCCGCACGGCCTGTGCCCCAGCCCGTCCTGGACCGGCTGGCCGCCCTCCCCCAGGCGGACCCTATGGCCCTCCTCCGCACGGGGGTGTCCCTTCTGGCCCACTTCGATCCCGACCGGGGCCGGACCGAGCCCGACGCGCTCCGGCGGACGGTGCTGCGCCTGGTGGCCCAGATGCCCACCCTGGTGGCCGCCATCGGCCGGCTGGGCCAAGGGCTCCCCCCCATCCCGCCCCTCCGGGGGCTCGGGCCCACGGGGCGGCCCACCGCGACCCAGCTGCTCTTCATGCTCCAGGGGCGGGAGCCCGAGCCGGAGTCCGTCCGGCTCCTGGACATCGCCTTCATCCTCCACGCGGATCACGAGCTGAACGCCTCCACCTTCACCGGCCGGGTGATCGCCGCCACCCTTTCAGACATCCACTCAGGCGTGGTGGGGGCCCTGGGCGCCCTCAAAGGGCCCCTGCATGGCGGGGCCAACGAGTTGGCCCGGCGGATGTTCGAGACCATCGGGGAGGCCTCCCAGGCGGCCGCGTGGACCCAGCAAGCCCTGGCCCGGAAGGAGCGGATCATGGGCATGGGCCATAGGGTCTACCGGCAGGCCGATCCCCGGGCCGAGTTCCTCCGGCAGGAGCTCCTGGCCTTGCGCCACCGGCCGGAGGTGGGGCGGTGGCTGGACATCGCCCTGGAGGTGGAGCGGGTGGTGCGGGAGGCCAAGGGGCTCCACCCCAACCCAGACTTCTTCACCGCCATCCTCTACGGGGCGGTGGGGATCCCCACCCCGCTTTTCACCCCCGTCTTCGCGGTGAGCCGGGTCGCCGGCTGGGGGGCCCACGTGCTGGAGCAGCTGGCCAACAACCGGCTGATCCGCCCGCGGGCCCAGTATGTGGGGCCTGGTCCCCGCCCCTTTGTCCGGCTGCCTGAGCGGACGTGACGGGGCCCGGGCGGCTCTGCCCGGGCCCCGGGGGCGGCGTCACGCGCCGCCGGCCATGGCGGGGATGATGAGGATCTCGTCGTTCTCGCCGACGGGGGTGTCGAGGCCCCCCAGAAAACGGATGTCCTCATCGTTGACAAAGAGGTTGACGTGGGGCCGGAGGGCTCCATCCTCTTGGAACAGGCGGCTCTCCGCCGCAGGGTACCGCTGGGTGAGGGAGGCCAGGGCTTGGCCCACCGTTTCGCCTTCAGCGGTGACCTCCCGGGCTCCGTCGGTGACGGCCTGCAGGAGGCTGGGGATGATCACTCGGGGCATGGGTGCACTCCTCCTTGGCTCGCGGCGGGAAACCCCGCCGGGCGAAGTTCGACCGCCTGGGCGGATGAGTGGGTGGCGTACCACCGTTCGAAGTCGGCCAGGCGCGGCTCCACCACCGGGGGCGCGCTCGCCTGACCTTCCAAAGCGCTCACCGTCTTGTAGCCGTTGCCGGTGATGTAAAGGACCGTTCGCTCATCGGGCCTGATGTGGCCCTGGGCCACCAGCTTCCGCAGCGCGGCCACCGTCACGCCGCCTGCGGTTTCCGCGAAGATGCCCTCGGTGCGGGCCAAGAGCCGGATCCCTTCGATGATCTCCTCGTCGGTGACCGCGGCCGCCGCCCCGCCCGTCTCCCGGATGGTCTTCAGGGCCAGCACCCCGTCCGCGGGGTTGCCGATGGCCAGGGACCGGGCAATGGTCTGAGGCCGGACTGGCTCCACGTGATCCAACCCCGCCTCCCAGGCCCGGACGATGGGCGCGCAGCCGGCCGCCTGGGCGATGGAGACCCGGGGCCGCTCGCCGAAGACCAGGCCCAAGTCCAGGAGCTCCTGGAAGCCCTTGGCGATCTTGGTGGCCAGGGAGCCCCCGGCCGCGGGGACGACCACGTGGTCGGGCAGGTCCCAGCCCAGCTGCTCCACCGTCTCAAAGGCCAGGGTCTTGGAGCCTTCCGCGTAGAACGGCCGCAGGTTGATGTTGACGAAGCCCCAGCCGTACCGGTCCGCGATCTGGATGCAGAGCCGGTTGACGTCGTCGTAGGTGCCTTTGACCCCGATGATGTGGGGGCCGTAGACGGCGGCGCCCAGAATCTTCTCCGGCTCCAAGTCCGCCGGAACGAAGAGGTAGGCTGGGAGCCCCGCCCGGGCCGCGTGGGCGGCCAGGGCGCTGGCCAGGTTGCCCGTGGAGGCGCAGGCGACCACGGGGATGCCCATCTGCTGGGCGGTGGCCACGGCCAGGGCGACCACCCGATCCTTGAAGGAGTAGGAGGGGTTGACGGTGTCGTTCTTGATCCAGAGCTCCTCCAGCCCTATCTCCTTGGCCAGGCGCTCGGCCGGATGGAGGGGGGTGAAGCCGGCGCCCAGGTCGTTGGGGGGGATCTCGTTCACCGGAAGGAGGGCCCGGTAGCGCCAGAGGCTGGAGGTATGGCAGGGGAAGGGCTCGGAGGTGAGGCGCTGGCGGACCGCCTCCCAGTCGTAGGCCACCTCCAGGGGGCCAAAGCACTCGGTGCAGACGTACTGGGCCGAGACAGGGAACCGCTCACCGCAGAGGCTACAGACCAGACCCGCCACCGACACGGCCGCACACTCCTTCGTGCCGGCACCCACACGGCGAGGGACAAAAAAAGCTCTCTCAGGAGATGAGAGAGCACGGGTCCGCCGTCACCCCGCATCTCTCAGGACCCCTGACGCAGGTCCTGCAGGAATTGGCACCGCGCGGCTCGCGGCCGCCGGTTGCCGGGCTTCATCGGGCCAGTCCCTCCGCCACTCTGGATGCAGGCACAAAAAGTTGTAAGGCTGTTGTGTGTTGCCGGTATTATAAGAGCCGCTCGCGAGAGGTGTCAAGAGGGCTGCCGCGGCGGGCGGCCCCTTCCTCGCGCCCAGGGGCCCTCGCCGCCCTTCGCACGCTGCCGGGCGTTGCCGGCGGCAGGACGCTGGGGAAGCGCAGGGCTCACACCGGCTCTTGGAGGAACGCTTCGAGCAGGGCGTTGAAGGCTTCTGGCGCCTCCTGCATGGGCACATGCCCCACGCCCTCCAGCACCTCCAACCGGGCGCCGGGGATCTGGCGGGCCGCGTCGTAGCCGTCGCTCACCGGGAAGGTCCGGTCTTCCGACCCCCAGACGATCAGGGTGGGCAGCTGGATCTGGGGCAGGCGGGGGTAGAGGTGGGCGTCGGGGAACATGAGGGTGACGCCGGTGAAGAGCGCGGCCAGGCGGCTCTGCCGGTGGGCGCTGATGGTCTCGTCGATGGCCTCCTCGGTGACCCGTGCCGGCGACGCGAAGATGGCCTCCTCTAGGAACCGCCGGATCACCGGCCGGCGGGGCCGGCCCAACACCTGCCAGAAGAGGGCGGGCACGAAACGCCGGCGGGAAGCCCACGACTGCTTTTTCCGGCCGACCCCGGCCGCGTCCACCAAGACCAGCCGGGCCAGCCGTTCGGGCCAGCGGAGGGCGACGGTGCCGGCGATGGCGCCGCCCAAGGAGACGCCCACCAGGGTGACCTGCTCAAGGTCCAGAGCCTCCAAGAACGCGGCCACGTGGCGCGCGTAGTAGGTGACGGTGTAGGAAGCGAGGGGCTTGGCGGTGCCCCCATGACCGGCCAGATCCAGCGCGATGGCCCGGTAGCGCCGGCTCAAGGGAACCAGATTCTCCCGCCAGCTGAGGTGGCTGGCCCCGTACCCGTGGATGAAGACCACCGGGGGCGCCTCCGACGGGCCCAGATCCACGTACGCGGTGGCCAGACCCAGCGCGTGGACGACCCGGGGCGCGCCCAGCGGCTGGGATGGGGGTGCAGGCACAGGCCGTTCCCTCCCCCGAGACGTCTAGGGAACTCTTCTTGGACAAGCATAGCACAAGAGGGTCAATTCTGCACTCGAGGACGGCCCGGTCCCCCGGCAGGCCCCTTCGGCTGAGGGGCCCAGGGTGTGCTAGAATGAATCTGATTGCGAGTTCAGTCGCTGGGCCGCCGCGGCCCAGCCCTCTGGCTTCCACCCCTGGGAGGGAAAGGAGCTCTCCCCGTGGCAGTAAACCCACCCCACCGCCCCGGTGGCCGCTGGGCCCATGGCTTGGTCACGATGGCTCTTCTGGCGACGGCTCTTCTGGCGGGCCTGATGGTCCGCTTCCCCGTTCCGGCTGGCGCCCAAGAGGTTCCCGTCCGGCTCGCCGACGAGATGATGGTCCTCCTCCAGGGGGAGAGCGCCGTCCAGGTCCTCCACCTCTTCACCCTGGTCAATGAGAGCCAGGCCCCGGTGGCCTTGCCTGCCCTGCCCGTGCTCGACGGCGCCGTCCGCCTCCAGGTGCTGCGCCTGGAGCCTGACGGATCGGGGCTGCCGGTGGTGGAGCGGGTGGGGCCTGGGGAGCCCCCCGAGGACCCTGAACCCCTGGCCCCGGGTGAGGCCCGCCGGTACCAGGCCACCTACCGTCTCTGGCAGCGGGAGGCCGTCCTCCCCTTGCGGCGCCCCCTGCCCTATCCCACCGACGGCACCCTCCTCCTCACCCGTCCGGGGGAGTTGGAGGTGACCGGGGTCCGGGTGGCCCGCACGGGCTCCACGGAGGCCGACGGGGTGGAGCTGGATCTCTACCAGGTGGAGGCGACGGGGCCCGTCGACCGGTGGCAGGTGGTCCTCCGCCGGGCGGACGGGGAGCCCCTTCCGGTCTTGGCAGGCGCGCAGGCCCTCAATCCTCTGGCCTCCCTCCCGTGGGCTTGGGTGGGGTGGCTCCTCTTCGGGGGTGGGCTGGCGGCGGCCCTGCTTCGGGTCGTCCGACGGCGGCGCGCTCGGAGGGCCCCGGAGGCCGATCCCCTGGCCCCCTGGGTCCGGCGCCTGGCAGCCCTGGATCTGGCCTACCAGCGGGGCGAGCTGCCGGAGGAGACCTACCGGCGCCGGCGTCAGGCCTTGCTGACCCACTTCCGCCAAACGGTGAGCCCTACATCCAGCGGGCGTCGGGATTCATGTGGAGGTGGGTGGGCGTGAGGACCTTGAAGGCCTCGGCTCGCTCGGCCCCGATCCCCTTGCCGTACTGGGCCGCCTTGGCCCGGAAGTACCCTTCGTAGAAGGGCCAGCTGGCGTCGGGAAACTGGCTGGCATGCGCCCGGATGGCCTGCATCTTGGTCTCCCAAGTGGCCGTCACGTCCACAAAGGCGTTGGGGTAGGCGGTCGCCGCCAGGATGACCGCCCGCACGCCGGCGGGCCGTTCGCCAGGGGTGGCGGCCCCCGCCTCCGCGGCCTGGGCCTCCTCCCCCGCCCGGGGGAAGGCGGCCAGAAGGGCCGCCGCCACCGCCGCCATACCCGTCTTCCGGTGGTCGGGGTGGCCCTCGTACGGCAGCCACGGATCGACGGTGATCACCGCTTCGGGGCGGAAGCGCCGGATCTCGGCCAAGAGCTTCACCCGCACCTCATCCTCCGTGTACGGGCCCCCGTCGGGGAAGTCCAACCAACGGAGCTCCTGCACGCCCAGAATCTGGGCGGCCGCCTCCTGCTCCCGCCGCCGGCGGAGACGGATGGTCTCCCGATCGTCCCGGGGGTTGACGCTGCCCAGGCCGCCGTCGGTGACGGTGACGTAGGCGACCAGCGCCCCCGCTTGGACCAAACGGGCGATGGTTCCGCCGGCCGCCACCTCCATGTCGTCGGGATGGGGCTGGATGCAGAGGATACGGCGCATGGTGAGGAGCTCGGGCAGAGGGAGCATCTGGAGGAGCTCCCGCAGCTCGGGGGGTTGGCTGAGGGTGGGTGTCGAGACCGAGATGGACACAGGCGTCGCCTCCTGAGCATGATCCACCGTTCCACGGGGCATGGTTCGAGGCGGACTTCGGCATGAAGGGCCTGCCGTCCTCTGAGGACGCCCCGAGGGGAGGCTGCTGCCGCTTGCCGCCCCGGCAGCGCCCTCGACGCCAGGGAGGTACCCGCCGGGAATCCCCGAAGCTACAACGGTGAGGCATGCTCGCGGAAGGGGGGCCGCCTGTGGCCACGTGGAAGAAGCTCCTCTACAGCTCCGGCTCCATCGGGTCGTCCCTGGCCCATCAGGCGCTCAGCGCGTACCTGTACTTCTTTTACGTGGATGTCTCCCGCATGGCGCCGGCGGTGGTCAGCGTGGGCTTGGTCTTGTACTCCCTCTGGAATGCGGTGAACGATCCCCTTCTGGGCTTCATCTCCGACCGGACCCGAACCCGGTGGGGCCGGCGGATCCCCTACGTGGTGGCGGGGGCCTTGCCCCTCGGCATCGCCTTCTACCTGGTCTGGGTGCCCTACACCTTCTTCGGCTCGGGGGTCCCGCCGCTCTGGTACTTCCTGGCCGTCACCTTCCTCTTTGATTTCTTCTACACCCTGGTGGTGCTCAACTGGACGGCCCTCTTTCCCGAGATGTTCCCCAGCCTGGAAGAGCGGGCCCAGGTCTCGGCCTGGCGCCAGCTCTTCGGCCTCATCGGCCTGGCCGCCGCCCTGGGCGGGGCGCCCTTGATCTACAGCTCCCTGGGCTGGCCGGCCATGGGCCTCCTCTTCGGCGGCCTCACCGCCCTCACCCTGGGCTTGAGCGTTCTTGGCGCTCGGGAGGATCCCAGCAAGCGGGGCGAGGACGTGGGCCTGGTGGAGGCGGTCAAGCTGACGGTGGTCAACCGGTCCTTCGTCTCCTTCGCCCTCACCAGCTTCCTGATCCAGCTGGTCTTCGCCCTCCTCCTTGCGGCCCTGCCCTTCTACGTCAAGTACGTCCTCCAGCTGGAGTCGGTGGCCCTCACCGCCCTCCAGGCGGGGCTCATCCTGGTGACGGTGGTCTCCCTCTTGATCTGGCGGCGCCTGGCGGTGGCCTGGGGCCCCAAGCGGGCCATGCAGCGGTCCATCCTCCTCTTTGCCGCCGCCCTCCTCCTCTTCTGGTTCCCCCAGAGCCTGGAGGGAGCCGTGGCGGCCACGGCCGCGGTGGGCTTGGGCTTGGGCGGCATCCTGCTCTTGCTCGATGTGCTCCTCTCGGACGTGATCGATGAGGACGCCCTCCGCTCCGGCGCCCGGCGGGAGGGGATGTACTTCGGCGTGCACGCGCTCATCCTGCGGCTCAACATCTCCGTCCAGGGGCTGATCCAGGGGGCGGTTCTGACGGCTACGGGCTACAACGCCGCTCTGGCGATCCAACCCGACTCGGCCATCCTGGGCATCCGCCTCCTGATGACGGTCATCCCCATCGCCATCGCGCTGGCCGCGCTCTTCGCGCTGTCCTTCTACCCGCTGGCCGGTGAGCGGCTGGCCGCCGTCAAGGAGGCTTTGCGGCGTCAGGAAGGGCTGGCGGCCCCCGGCTCCCCGCGTGCCGGGAGCTGAGGCTGGGACCTCCGGACGCGGGGCATCGCCGCTGGATCCGGGCATCACTTTTGGAAAGGGGACGTGGTTATGGGGAAGTGGAAGGTCTTTGTCACCCGCCGGTTGCCCGCACCGGCGGAGGAGATCCTGGCCGCCCAGTGCGATGTGGTCTTCTTCGAGGAGGACCGGCCCATCGGCCGGGAGGAGCTCTTGCAGGGCGTCCGGGGGGTGGACGGTCTCATCTCGCTCCTCAGCGACCCCATCGACGGGGAGGTGATGGAGGCGGCCGGGCCCCAGCTCCGGGTGATCGCCAACTACGCGGTGGGCTACAACAACATTGACGTGGCCGAGGCGACCCGGCGGGGGATCCTGGTGACCAACACCCCCGGGGTCCTCACGGAAGCGACGGCCGATCTGGCCTGGGCCCTCCTGATGAGCGTGGCCCGCCGGGTGGTGGAGGGCGATGCCTTCATGCGGTCGGGTCAGTTCAACGGCTGGTCGCCCACCCTGCTCTTGGGCGAGGAGATCTCCGGGAAGACCTTGGGAATCGTCGGCTTCGGCCGCATCGGCCAGGCGGTGGCCCGCCGGGCCCAGGGCTTCAACATGCGGGTGCTCTACTTCAGCCGGCGGCGTCATCCCGAAGCGGAGGCCGCCTTGGGCGCCGAGTACCGGGAGCTGGACCAGCTCCTGGCCGAGTCGGATGTTGTCAGCCTCCACGTACCCTTGACCGACCAGACCCATCACCTGATCGGCCGGCGGGAGCTGGAGCTGATGAAGCCCAACGCCATCCTGATCAACGTGGCCCGGGGGCCGGTGGTGGATGAGGCGGCGCTGGTGGAGGCCTTGAAGGGGGGCCGCCTGGCGGGAGCCGGCCTGGACGTGTACGAGGCGGAGCCCGAGATGGCCCCGGGCCTGGCTGAGCTCTCCAACGTGGTCCTCCTGCCCCACGTGGGGAGCGCCACCCACGAGACCCGGGCCAAGATGGCGGAGATGGTGGCCACCGACCTCCTCGACGGGCTCCAGGGCCGCCGTCCCGCCCACCTGGTCAACCCGGAGGTCTGGGAGACGAAGGGGTGAGCCAGGCCGTTGAGCGGCGGGCTCCCCGGCCGCTCCCGTGCCCCAACGGTCCGCGACGGGAGGCCTTCAGGCCTCCCGTTCTCCGTTCGGGCGGGCCCTTGACGGGGTGAATCGAGTGCACTATGATACTAGTACACCAGACCATATGGGCCCTGGGGCTGAGGTGGCCGGGTTCCAGCCCGAGCGCCGTTGGAGAGGGGAGGGGGTAGACCGTGGGCGGCCGTGGGTTCACTCCGCGCCTCGACTTCACCTCGACCCGCCCCATCTACTTGCAGATTGTGGATGAGGTGCGGCGGGCCATTGCCCGGGGTGAGCTGCGCCCAGGCGATCGGCTCCCATCCCAGAGGGATCTGGCCGTGCAGGCCCGAGTGAATCCCAACACCGTTCAGCGGGCCTATCGGGAGATGGAACTGCTCAACATGACCGAAACGGTCCGGGGAGAGGGGACCTTTGTGGCACAGAACCCCGAACTGATCCGCTCCTTGCGGGCTGAGATGGCTCAGGAAGCGCTTCAGCAGTTCTTGCAGGAGATGCGGGCTCTCGGCTTCGATGGGAGCGAGATTCGAGCGCTGGTTGATCAGGCCCTGACGGGCGACGGGGGAGGAGGAGCTTCCCGTGGATGAGCGCAGGCCGTTGGCGACGGAACCGGAGGCCGACGGGCGGGGGGCGCCGGCCGACGGCGAGGGGCGCCCCGTCCTGGAGGTGCGGGACCTGGTGAAACGGTACCCGGGGGCGGAGGCCTTGAACGGTGTCAGCCTCACCCTCCCCCGGGGGACGGTGTTGGGGCTCTTGGGGCCCAACGGGTCGGGCAAGTCCACCCTGCTCAAGAGCATCGCCGGGCTGGTCCATCCCGACGAGGGCGAGGTGCGCGTCGAGGGGCTCCCGGTGGGGACAGCCACCAAGGCCCGGGTCGCCTACCTGCCCGAGGTGGACCCCTACTACCGGTGGATGCGGGTGGCCCAGGTGCTGGAGTGGACCGCCACCTTCTACGACGACTGGGAACCGGACCGGGCCGAGGAGCTCCTCCAGTTCATGAACCTGCGGCGGGATCAGAAGGTGGGCGGCCTCTCTAAGGGACAGCGGGCCCGCCTCCGCCTGGTGGCCACCCTCGCCCGGAACGCCCCCCTCCTCCTTCTCGATGAGCCCCTGTCGGGTATCGACCTCGCCTCCCGGGCCCGCATCATCCGGGGCTTGATCGGCCAGTTCCGGGGTGGGGAGCAGAGCCTGATCATCTCCACCCACGAGGTGGCCGAGGTGGAGGGGTTCCTGGAGCGGGTCGTCTTCCTAGAACGAGGCCGCATCCGCCTGGAAGGGGAGGCGGAGGCGCTCCGGGTCAAGCACGGCTCCCTCCAGGCCCTCTTCGAGGAGGTGTTCGCGTGATGGCCGCGGGTGCCATTCAACGCCGGACGGGGCTCACCGGCCGGCGGTTCGGCCTCTTGCTCCGCAAAGAGCTGACCAGCCTGGAAGGGCTCTTTCCTGTGCTCTTGGGCGTGACCCTTCTCTGGGAGCTCTTCCTGGTCACCCGCCGCCCCACCTGGGGGCCGGGGGCGGTGGCGGGCCTCAGCCTGATCCCTCTGGGCCTCATCCCCTTCTGGGCCATGTGGGCCGGTTTCCAGAGCGTGCGCGCGGAGTGGAACGGGGATCACGCCCAGCTCCTCCTTACCCTGCCCGTCCCCTTCTGGCAGGTGCAGGGGGTGAAGCTCCTGGCCATCTGGCTTCAGGCCGCGCTCACTAGCTTGCTGGTCGCCGGGGCGGCGTGGCTCCTGGCCCGGGAACTCCTCCAGGAGCTGCGGGTGTCGGGCCTTTGGGACGTGATCTGGCCCTCCTTGCCGGCGGCGAGCCTTCTCTGGGGTGTCCTCTTGGTCCAGCTCTCCATCGTCGCCCAGTTCGCCAGCGCGGTCTGGCGGACCGTCCCCCGGTTGGGCGGCCTGGTCGCCCTCTGGGCCACCGTCCTGGCCGGGTGGCTGGGCGGGCGCCTCTCGGGCTTGCTCGGTTACCTCTTCCAGTGGGTGCCCGATCTGCGGCTCTTGGGCGTGAGCGTGCAGGGGCAAGGAGCCCAGGCGGTGTTCGTCCGGTACCCGATCCTGATCGACTCGGGGCCGCTGGTGGGTGGCCTGCTCTTCGCCCTGGGGCTCTTCTGGGTGGGGGCGCTCCTTCTGGAGCGGGCCGCCGACGTCTGAGGAGGGGTGACGGGTGCGGGTGCGCAAGCTCTTCTGGTGGAGCCTGGTGCTCCTGACGGCCCTGGCTCTGGCCGACGGCTACCTGGGGTCACCGACGGCTGGCTGGGGATGGGAGCGGTTCATCACCTGGGGGCAGCCCCAGCTCCGGCCTGAGGGCCCCAGCGCCGAAACCACCGGGGTCGTGGAGGCTCCCATGGCTCCGGGGGAGGTTCTCTCCGTGAGCAATATCCGGGGGAACCTCCAGGTGACGGGCGGCGCGGCGGACCGGCTCCAGACCCGGTACACCATCACCGTTTTTGCTGAGGACGAGGCGGCCGCGGCTCAGTACGCCGAGGCCTTGGAGGTGGTGGCCGTGCGCCGGGAGGAGGGCCTGGTCTTGGAGCTGATCCGGCCGGCGGAGACGCCTCCGGGGGTGCAGAGCGTGGCGGTCGATTATCAGATCGCCGTGCCCCGGGGCGCCCGGATCCAGGTGGAGAACCGTCTGGGCCAGGTGGAGGTGGCGGGCGTGGCCGGGCCCTCCTGGGTGGAGAATGGGTATGGCGAGACCGTCCTCCGGAACCTGCAGGGGGACTGGTCGGTCCGGACCCGCTTCTCCACCTTCCAGGTCGACGAGGTGCGGGGAGCTTTGGTGTTGTCGGGCACCTACAGCACGGGGCGCGTCCGGAACGTGGCCGGCCCCGTCACCGGTGACGTCACCGGGTCCCTCACCGTGGATGGGGCGGCTGCGGTGGACCTGGACGCCAGCTACACCGAGTTGAAGCTGGCCCGGATCGAGGGCCCCATCGATCTCGACCTGGCCTTTGGCCAGGCGACGATTGAAGGCCTGCGCCATGACCTGAGGGCCAAGGGCTCCTATGGCGACGTCACCGTCGTCCTGGATGCCTCCGCGCCGGGCTTCCAGATCGCCGTGGAAAGCCGGGGCGGAGACGTGCGGAACGGGGCTGCCCTGTTGCGCGGTGAGCGGGTGGTCAACGACCGCGGCACCAGCCGGCTGGAGGCGCTGGTGGGGGATGGAGCCCATCGGGTCCAGATCTCGCTCCGCAACGGCCATGTGACCCTGAAGTAGCACCATACGATGGAGCAAGATCAGAGGAAGAGGGCGCCCTGCGTCCAGCAGGGGCCGGGAGGTGGAAGCCTTGGCGAAACCGCGTGTGGCAGTGGTCTGTGGTGGACCCTCGGCGGAGGCGGAGGTCTCCAGGGTCTCGGCCCGGGGGGTGGCCGAGGCGCTCCGTAAGGCGGGGCATGAGGTGGTCGTCCTGGAGCTGGACCCGTCGGTGGCCACCCGCCTCCAAGAGGCGGAGGTGGATGTGGTCTTCCCCGTCCTCCACGGGCCCCCGGGGGAAGACGGCTGCTTCCAAGGCCTCCTGGAGATCCTGGGCCTGCCTTACGTGGGGAGCGGTGTCCTGGGCAGCGCCTGTGCCATGGATAAAGTGGTGGCCAAGCGGCTCTTCCGGGCGGCGGGCCTCCCGGTGGCCCGGGAGGTGGTGATCCAGCCCCATGAGGCCCCGGCCGAGGCCGCGGCCCGGGTGCGGGCCGAGTTGGGGGAGCGGGTGGTGGTGAAGCCTGCCCGCCAGGGCTCCGCGGTGGGGGTGGGCTTCGGCGAGGGGGGGCTGGAGGAGGCCATCGCCCAAGCCCAGCGCTTCGGCGACCCCGTGCTGGTGGAGGAGCGGATCGAAGGGAAAGAGATCACTGTGGCCGTGCTGGAACGGGAGGACCGGGTGGAGGCGCTGCCGGTCATCGAGATCCGCACCCCGCCTGAGAGCTGGTACGACTACCAGCATCGCTACACGCCCGGCTGGAGCGAGCACGTCATCCCGGCACCGCTCCCGGAGGCGACCTACGCCCGCACCCAGGAGGTGGCCTGCCGGGCCCACCAGGTCCTTCAGTGCCGGGACTTCTCCCGGGCCGACTTCGTCGTCCCGGAGCGGGGCGAGCCCATCTTGCTGGAAGTGAACACCATCCCCGGGATGACCCCCACCAGCCTCTTCCCCGATGCGGCCCAGGCGGCGGGGATCTCCTTCGAAGAGCTGGTGGCGCACCTGGTGGGGCGGGCCTTGGCCCGGGCCAAGAGCCGCCCGTCTCCGGCATGACACCAGGCATCGACCGGGCCTTGTCGGACCGACAACGTTCGTGTGGGAGGGGGATGACGCTTTGGCTCCTGTCCGTGTGGGCTGGATTGGGCTTGGCATCATGGGCAAGCCCATGGCGAGGAACTTGCTGAAGGCAGGCTACCCGCTGACGGTCTACAACCGGAGCCGGGCGGCGGTGGAGGAGCTGGCGGCGGAAGGGGCGACGCCGGCCGCCTCGCCCGCCGAGGTGGCCCGCCAAGCCGATCGGATCTTTACCATGGTGACCGACTCACCCGATGTGGAGCAGGTGGTCCTGGGGCCCCAAGGGGTGCTGGAAGGGGCCCGGGAAGGGGCCATCCTCATCGACATGAGTACCATCTCACCCCAGGTCTCCCGGCGCATCGCCCAGGAGGCCGCGGCCAAGGGGGTGCAGGCCCTGGACGCGCCGGTGAGCGGGGGGGATGTGGGGGCCCGGGAGGGGACCCTCTCCATCATGGTGGGGGGCGACCGGGAGGCCTTTGAGGCCGTCCTGCCCCTGTTCCAGGTGCTGGGCAAGACCATCACCTACGTGGGGCCGGCGGGTTCGGGGCAGGAGGTGAAGCTAGTCAACCAGATCGTGGTGGCCCTGACGGTGCTGGCCATGGCCGAAGGGCTGGCCTATGCCAGGAAGGTGGGCCTCGACCTGGAGACGGTCCTGCAGGTGATCACCCAGGGGGCCGCCGGCTCCTGGACCCTGAGCCACTACGGGCCCCGGGTGCTTCGGGGGGACTTTGCCCCCGGCTTCATGGTCCGGCTCCAGCAGAAGGACCTGCGCCTCGCCTTGGAGTCGGCCGCAGCCGCGGGCCAGCCCTTGCCCGGAACGGCTCTCGTCCATCAGCTCTTCCGCCACCTGGAGGCGACCGGAGCCGGCAACGAAGGGAATCACGCGCTGGTGAAGGTGTTGGAGGCGCTGGGCGGCCAAGGGGAGAGGGGTTAGAACGGGCCTCCCTCCGGGGAAGGGCCCTCCGGGGGCAACGCCCTGCCGCCAGGGGCATCCTTCCGCCGCCAGGAGCATCCTTCCGCCGTCATCCCGCCCCGGGGAGTCCTAGCGGAGGAAGACGGCTCCCACCGCCAGGGCCCCCGCGACCAGGATGGCCGGATGGAGCTGGAGAACGTAGAGGCCCACGAACGCGGCCGCCGCGATGAGGAGGGCGGGCACCGACTGGACGAAGCTGACGTAGTCCACCGCCAAGGAGATGAAGAGCACCCAGACCACGGGCCGGACGCCCCGGAGCATTCCCTCCAAGATGGGGCTGTTCCCGAACCGCTGCAAGAGCCCCACCAAGGCGATCATGACCAGCGCGGTGGGTAGGATGCTGGTGAGCATCGCCACCACCGCCCCCGGCCAGCCGGCCACGTGGTAGCCGACGTAGGCGGCCATCTTGGTGACGATGGGGCCTGGGAGGGCGTTGCCAGCCGCCAGGGCGTCGGCGAACTCCTCCCGGGTGAGCCAGCGGAAGTGGTCGACGGCCTCCGCCTCCAGGAGCGGGATGCTGGCCGGCCCCCCGCCATACGCCAGGATGGTGGCCCGAAAGAACCCGATGAAGAGCTCCAGCAGGCGTTTCAGGCTGCTTGCTGCCATGGTTGCGCTCACCCCTCGGCCTAAGATCTCCCAGCGGGCTGGCGGCATGCTGGCCTCCTCCCAGGGCAACGGGTCTTCAGTTCGCTGGCGGACCCGGCGCCTCCTGGCGCCGGCCCGGCCAGGGCTGGGAGATCACGACGGGTCGTGGGGTGACCGAGTGGCTTGCACCGCCTCCCTCCCATCCTGCGAAAGGGTCTCTTCCCGGACCAGGGTCTGCTCCGCCAGCGCGGCCAGGACCGCGTCGCACCACTCCACCATCATCTGGGCGTGCCGCCGGCCGAACTCCAGGGTGAGCCGCCAGTACGGGGCGTCGGCCGCCGCGCCTGGCTGGCGCGCGGCCGCCTCGATGGCGGCGGGGAACTCGGTCCGGTAGCGCCGCAGGAGCTGGGCGTAGTGGGCCCGCCAGGCCTCCACGTGGGCGGCGAGGCTCCCCGGGGGCGCGGCGCTGCCGAAGAAGAGCTTCACCAGCAAGGGATGGCGGGTTTCGGGAACCGGGGGCGTTTCGCCCAGCCAGCGGGTCAGCTCCTGGCGGCCCGCAGGGGTGAGGCGGTAGACCCGGCGGCTGGGCTTCCCCTCCTGGGGCTCGATAGTGGAGACCAGCCACCCCTCCCGCTCCATCCGCCTCAGGGTCCGGTAGACCTGGGGGAGGCTCACCTGCCAGAAGAGGTAGGCGGGCAGGTCGAAGGCGGTCCGCAAATCGTACCCGGCCGCAGGGCCGTAGGAGAGCAATCCCAGGAGGGCATGGGGTAAGGACATGGCCGCCCTCCTTTCTGGAATGCTTGGGCGGGGACACCTACGGCAGCCGGCACATAGGCGCCGCCGTCCATACCCTGTTGTTGTGAAGAGACCCATAGATTTCTTTCATTGAAGTCGATAGAATAATAGCAAGACTCTGGGCGGCCGAACCGCCCCTCCCCTGGGAGGTGGACCCCATGGAGACCACCCTCCGGACCGACCCGCCCCGGTGGCAAGGTGAGGCGCTGGCGGAGGCTCCCAGCACGCCCGCGCTCTTCTTCGCCCAAGCCCGCCGGCTGGGGCCCAAGACCGCCCTGCGGGAGAAGCGCCTGGGTCTCTGGCGGGAGATCACCTGGGCCGAGTACGGGGAGACGGTCCGCCACCTGGCCTACGGCCTGCTGGACTTGGGTCTCCAGCCCGGTGACCGGGCGGCGGTCATCGGGGAGAACCGCCCCGAGTGGATTTACAGCGATCTTGCCATCCTGAGCTGCGGGGCGGTGACGGTGGGCCTCTACCCCACCGACAGCGCCGAGGCGTGCGCCTACATCCTGGAGCACGCCGAGGCGGTCCTGGTGGTGGCCGAGAACGAGGAGCAGCTCGACAAGCTCCTGGAGGTCCGGCACCGGCTCCCCGCCTTGCACTGGATCATCGTGGTGGACCGGAAAGGGCTCCGTCACTTCGCCGATCCCCAGGTTCTCTGGTTCGACGAGGTGCTGGCCCGGGGGCGGGAGCTGGCCCAGGCCGAGCCCGGAAGGCTCGACGCGATCATCGCCGGGATCCAGCCCGAGGACCTGGCGGCCATCATCTACACCTCGGGGACCACCGGCCCGCCCAAGGGGGCCATGCTCACCCACCGGAACCTCCTCTGGACGGCCAACGCCTTGAATGAGGCCAACGCGGTGGGGGAAGGGGATGAGTGCTTCTCTTTCCTGCCCCTCTCCCACATCGCCCAGCGGATGCTCTCGGTCTACCTGGCCATCCGCTGGGGGATGACCGTCAGCTTCGTGGAGTACCAGGATACGGTGCTGCAGAACCTCCGGGAGATCGCCCCCACCGTCCTCTTCTCCGTGCCCCGCATCTGGGAGAAGCTCCACGCCCGGGTGGAGCTCCTCATGCACGAGCGGGACTGGTTCAAGCGGACGGCCTACCGCATTGCTTTGGCCGTGGGCCGGCGTCACGCCCGGGCCCGCCTCCTCGAGGGTCGGGTGGGTCCGTCCTTGGCCCTCGCCAACGGTCTCGCCCATCTCCTGGTGCTGCAACCCCTCAAGCGGCGCCTGGGCCTTCACCGGGTGCGGCTGGCCATCTCAGGGGCCGCTCCCATCAGCCCTGAAGTGCTCTGGTACTTCCACGGCCTGGGGGTGCCCATCCGGGAGGTGTACGGCCAGACGGAAGGCTCGGGCCCCACCACCATCCACCGGGGGGACCGGATCCGGCTGGGCACGGTGGGTGAGCCCCTGCCGGGGGTGGAGGTGCGGATCGCGGACGATGGGGAGATCTTGGTCCGGGGGCCCAACGTCTTCATGGGCTACTTCAAAGACCCTGAGGCGACCGCCCAAGCCCTGGCCGGCGGCTGGCTCCACTCGGGCGACGTGGGCGAGCTGGACGAGGACGGGTTCCTCCGGATCACCGACCGGAAGAAGGACCTCTTCATCACCGCCGGGGGAAAGAACATCGCCCCCCAGCGGGTCGAGAACCTGCTCAAGACCAGCCCCTACATCCACGATGCCATCGCCATCGGCGACGGTCGCCGCTACATTACGGCCATGCTGGTGCTGGACGAGGAGAACGTGGTGGATTATGCCCAGCGCCGCCGCATCCCCTTCACCACCTACACCGACCTCACCCAAAACCCTGAGATTCGACGTCTCATCGAGGAAGAAGTCCGCCGGCTCAACCGGCACCTGAGCCAGCCGGAGCAGGTGAAGCGGTTCGTCATCTTGCCCAAGCGGCTTTACCACGAGGAGGGCGAGATGACGCCCACCCTGAAGGTGAAGCGCCGGGTGATCATGGAGAAGTACCAGCACCTCTTGGCCGAACTCTACCCCGAGGGCTGAGCCGGGCCCGGCGCGCGGGCACGACATTTCCCGGGAAATCCAGGACCGTTTAGGCCCACCGGCGCCGGGGCCGGTACCGGCGGTACCCTTTGACGGAGGGCTCCTCCATCCCGCCCAGGTAGAGGGCCTGCACGTTGGGGTTGGTGGCCAGCGCCTCAGCCGTGCCTTCCAGCACCACCCGGCCCGTCTCCAAGACGTAGCCGTAGTCGGCGACCCGCAGGGCGAGATGGGCGTTCTGCTCCACCACCAGCAGGCCCGTCCCTTGGGCTTGGATCTGCCGAAACGCGTCGAAGATCTGCTCCGCCACCCGGGGGGCCAGGCCGATGGAGGGCTCATCCAGCATGAGCAGGCGGGGGCGGCCCAGGAGGGCCCGGGCGATAACCAGCATCTGCTGCTCCCCCCCGGAGAGGAGCCCGGCCTGCTGCTTCCGCCGCTCGGCCAGCACGGGGAAAAGCCCCTGGAGCCACTCCAGGTCCGCCCGCAGGGCGGGGCCGGGCCGCCGGCCGTAGGCTCCCAGGCGGAGGTTCTCCTCGACGGTGAGCTCGGGGAAGACTCCCCGCCGGTCCAGGACGTGGGCCAGGCCCAGCCGGGCGATGGCCTCGGGCTCCCAGCGGGTGATGGTCCGGCCGGCGAAGCGGACCGTCCCCTTCTCGGGCTGGTCCGGGATGAGGCCGCTGATGGACCGGAGGAGGGTGGTCTTCCCCGCACCGTTGGCGCCCAGGAGGACCACCACCTGCCCTTCCAAAACCTGGAGGGAGATGCCCCGGAGGACCGTCATAGGCCCGTACGCCGTCTCCACGTTGGCCAGCTCAAGCAGGGCCACCCGCTCCACCTCCCAGGTACGCCTGGATCACCTCCGGGTGGCGCTGGATCTCTGCCGGCGGGCCCGACGCGACCACCCGCCCCCGGTCCAGGACCACCACCCGCTCGGAGGCCCGCATCACCAGGTTGAGGTCGTGCTCCACCAGGAGAATGGCCGGGCCGAAGGCGTCCCGTACATCCTGGAGCTTGAAGAGGAACTCCTCCTTCTCTTCGGGGGTGAGCCCGGCCGAGGGCTCGTCCAGGAGGAGGAGGCTCGGCTCCTGGGCCAGGGCCCGGCCTAGCTCCACCAGCTTCTGCAGGCCGTAGGGCAGCGCGCCGACCGGGACCGCCCGGGCCACCTGCAGGTCCAAGAGCTCCAGGATCTCTTCCACCCGCCGCCGCTGGGCCTCTTCATCCCGCCACCAGCGGGGGGTGGCCAAGAGCGCGTCGAGAAGGCCGGCCCGCACGTGGCTGTGGCGGCCCAGGAGGAGGTTCTGGAGGCCCGTCATCATCCGGAAGAGCTCGATGTTCTGGAAGGTTCGGGCCAGCCCCAGGCGGCTGATGGCATCGGGGCTCAGGCCGACCAGCTCCCGGCCCCGGAAGCGGATGCTCCCCGCCTGGGGTTGGTAGAAGCCTGTGATGCAGTTGAAGAGGCTCGTCTTCCCCGCGCCGTTGGGTCCGATGAGGGCGACGAACTCGCCGGCGTGGACCTCCAGGTCCACGCCGGCCAGGGCCTGAACGCCGCCGAAGGCGAGGTGGAGCCCCCGCACCTCCAAGAGCGCCATCTAAAACCCCACCGGGTAGGTGATCCAATCGCTGATGACGACCGCCCGGCCGTTCTGGATCTGGGTGAGGTAGATCCGGTTGATCCCCTGGTGCCGGTCGGGGCCGAAGGTGACCTTCCGGATCACCTCGCCATCCCAGTCCTGCAAGGACTCGATGGCCTCCACGAAGCTCTCCCGGGTCAGGTCGGGACCGGCCCGCCGGAGGGCCTCCACGAAGGGCTCGACGAAGGAGATCCCCGCCAGCGCGTTGTACGCCATGGCCCGGAGGCTGGGCTCCCGCTGGGCCACCCGTTCCAGGGCTGCGGCCACCACGGGATCCTCATCGGGTAGGGGGAAGTAGCCGGCGCTGATCACCCCTTCCCACGCCTCGCCGGCCAGGGCGGTCATGATGGTGGCGTCGCCCAGGGTAAAGGTAGCGAGCCGGTGGGGATGGTAGCCGATTCGGGCCATGGCTTGGGCGATCATGGCGCCGTGGTTGGGCGTGGCGTAGATGATGACCGCATCGGCCCCTGAGCTCTGGAGCCGCTGGGCGTGGGCAGCCAGGTCGGTATCGCTCACCTCGTAGGGGACCTCCGCCACCAGCCGGGCCCTGTCACCCAAGCGGGCGATCTCGTCCTGAACACCCTCCAGGCCCGCCAGGCCGTACTGGTCGTTCTGGTAGAAGACGGCCAGCCGTTGGGCGCCCAGGGTCTCCACCGCGTAGCGGGTGAAGATCCGGGCCTCTTCGTAGTAGTCAGGGTAGACGGTGTAGACGTACCGGTTGCCCGGGTAGCCGATCCAGATGTGGGAGTCGATGGCCGGCGTCATCCAGAAGAGCTCCTGCTGGTAGGCGTAATCCCGCACCGCGAAGGCGTTGGCCGAGCCGATGATGCCCACGATGGCGAAGACCCCCACCCGCTCCGCCAGCTCCCGCACGTTGGCCACGGCCCGGGGCGGCAGGTAGGCGTCGTCCCGGATCTCCAGCCGGATGGTCCGCCCGTGGATGCCGCCCGCTTCGTTGATGAGGTCCAGGTAGGTCTTGGCAGCTATGGCTGTGATCCCCCACGCCGCGGCCGGCCCCGAAAGGGGCGCGGAGGTGCCCAAGATCACCTCGGTGGGGGTGACGCCCCGGACCTGGGCCGACAGGGGCGCGGCCCCCCACGCGACCATGAGAGCGACCAGGATCGCCGCCACGAGCCTCGGCAACCGCTCCATCCATCCTGCACTCCTTTCCATCAGGTCTAGACCCGCCGCTGGAAGACGCGCCCCAGGAGCCCCTCGGGCCGTACCAGCAGCATCACCACGATGAGGGCGAAGGAGAGGGTGGAGACGAACCGGAGGGAGACGTACCCGGCGAAGAGGCTTTCCATCACCCCCAGCAGGAGCCCGCCCACGATGGCGCCGGGAACGCTGTCCAACCCCCCGAGAACCGCCGCGGTGAAGCCTTTGAGAAAGGGCGTCAGCATGAAGTAGGGGTGCAAGAAGGTGACGGGGGCGAGGAGCATGCCCGCGGCCGTGCCCAGAAGGGCCGCCACCCCCCAGGTGAAGGCCAGGAGGCGGCGGGTGGGGAGCCCCAGGAGCCGGGCAGCCTCCGGGTCTTGGGAGTAGGCCCGCATGGCCAGGCCCACCCGGGTCTGCTGGATCAACAGGTAGAGCCCCGCCATCAGCACCAAGGCGATGACCAAGCTGCCCAGGGTAAGCTGGCTGATCACCGCGCCGCCCAGGCGGTAGGTGACCACGGAGGAGAGGGGGAAAGGGAAGGGCTTGCTGTCCGCGCCCCAGACCACCAAGGCGGCTCCGCTGAGTACCTGGGAGAAGCCCAGGGTGAGGACCACCTGCCCCAACAGAGTCGCCTCCTTCACCTGCTGGAGCACCCCGAAGGAGAAGGCGGCGCCGAGAGCCGTCGCGGCCAGGAGCGCGACCGCCACCGCCCCGGGGAAGCCCAGGGGCCGGCTGAAGGACCAGACGAGGAAGACGGCCACCATGGCCAGGTCGCCATGGGCGAAGTTGAGGAGCCGGGAGGTGCGGTAGACCAACACAATCCCTAAGGCGATCACTGAGTAGAGGGCGCCGGTGGCGATGCCGTTGAGCAGGTACTGCAGCACCGGGCTCCACCTCCCGTCCTCACAGGGGCCAGCTCTTGAAGTACCGCCGGATCTTGAGCCAGCGGCCGTAGAGGCCCCAGGGCTCCACGATCATGACGGCCATGATGATGAGGCCGAAGACCAGAGGCAGCCACTGGCGCAAGCTCGAGAAGAGGTAGGGGATGGCACCGATGAGGAGCCCGCCGAGAATCCCGCCGGGGATGGTGCCCAGCCCGCCCACCACCACCATGGCCAAGAACGAGACCGATTCGACGAAGGTGAACATCTGGGGCTCCAGATACCCGATGAGGATGGCCGCCAGGCCCCCGGCCACCCCGGCGTAGAAGGCGCTCACCCCGAAAGCAAGGGTCTTGTACCGGCGGAGGTTCACTCCCGTGGCCTGGGCGGCCAGGTCGCTCTCCCGGATGGCGATCCAGGCCCGGCCCACGTGGGAGCGGGTCAGGTTGTAGGCGGCCAGGATCAGGAGCAGGCCCACCCCAAGGACCAGGAAGTAGACGGCCCGGTCTCCGGTGAGCGGCCAGGGGCCGAGGGCCGGCCGGGGCACAAAGAGGCCGATCCGGCCCCCAGAGACGGCGGGCCAGTTGGTCAGCACCTGGTGGACGGCGATGCCGAAGCCCAAGGTGACGATGGACAGGTACGGCCCGCTGAGGCGGAGGGCGGGCAGCCCCACCAGGTACCCGGCGGCGGCCGCCCCCAAGCCCGCCCCCGCCAGGGCGACGGGCAACGGCAGCTGGAAGGTGACCAGCCCGTGGGCGGCGCCGTAGGCGCCGATGGCGAAAAAGCCCACGTGGCCCAGGGAGATCTGGCCCGTGTAGCCGACCAGGAGGTTGAGGCCGACCGCGACCAGGGCCTGGATCACCAGATGGGTAACCACGTAGACCAGGTACCCGGAGAGGAGAAAGGGGAGAACCGCTAAGGCGGCGGTTAAGGCGATGACGGCCAGCCAGCCGCTCCAGCCTCGAACCAGCGCCATCTCCTCGCGGTAGCTGCGTCTGAGGTCCATAGCGCCCCCGATACGGCCCTGCTGCGGCCACGGACGGATGATGATCATCATCATTCTCCGAGTTCCCAGGCAATTCCTGCAACAGGAATCATGCCTAAGACGGAGACTCGAGAGAAGGCGCAGCCTGAGCTATAATGCCAGAGAATGGCACCCCAGGCGTCTGGGTGGTCCGCGTCCGAACGGGCAGGAGGGATGCCTATGCGGCCGACGGAGATCCGCAAGCCCCGGTGTTTCCTGGTGTACGCCCTGGCCCCCGAGGGGATGAGCCCGGCCGAGGCCAACCGAACGCTCAATCTCTACGTGGAGGATCCAGCCCGGGGGCTCAGCCTCTACCATGACCACTTCATCGGCGAACCGGGCGGGGTGGTGATCTTCTACGTGGAGACCCCCGAGCAGCGGGCGGCCTTGGAGGACCCAGGCCCCCTGGCCGGGTGGCGCCTGGAGGTCCGGCCCTTGATCTTCGCCCGGAGCCCTGGCGCCTTCGATGAGCAGATCACCTTCACCTTGAAGGCGTACCGGTCCGCGGACTGGAAGCACTTGCGCCGGGTGAACAGGCCCCAGTATGGATGGTCTGAAGAAGAAGCGGAGCTGGCGAGGGAGGTTTGAGGGTGGCCTTTTGGCTGCTCAAGACGGAGCCGGAGGAGTACGGGTATGCTGACCTGGTCGCGGCGGGCCGCGACCGTTGGGACGGGGTGAAGAACCCCACGGCCCTTAAGCACCTGCGGGCCATGGTGCCCGGGGATCAGGCCTTCATCTACCACACGGGGAAGGAACGGGCGGTGGTGGGCCTCGCCGAGGTGGTGAGCCACCCCTACCCCGACCCGGAGGCCGGTGATCCCCGGCTGGTGGTGGTGGACGTGGCGCCCAGGGGTCGGCTGGCCCAGCCGGTGCCCCTGGCCGCTATCAAGGCCGATCCCGCCTTCGCCGGGTGGGAGCTGGTCCGCATCCCCCGTCTCTCGGTGATGCCTGTGTCGCCCGAACACTGGGAGCGGATTCTCCAGATGGGCGGGGGTCTGGCTCCATGATGGCGGTGGTGGTCACCGAACCCGGGGGTCCGGAGAAACTGGCCCTCCAGGAGGTGCCCGATCCCCAGCCGGGCCCAGGGGAGCTCCTGGTGCGGGTGCGGGCGACCGCCCTCAACCGGGCCGATCTCCTCCAGCGTCGGGGTCTCTACCCCCCGCCGCCGGGAGCGCCGCCCTACCTGGGCTTGGAGATGGCCGGGGAGGTGCTGGCCGCGGGCCCGGGCGTCTCGGGCTGGCAGCAGGGGGACCGGGTCTTCGCGCTCCTGGCCGGGGGCGGCTACGCCCAGAAGGTGGTCATCCCCGCGGCGATGGCCCTCCCCATGCCGCCCAACCTGAGTTTCGAGGAGGCGGCCGCCATCCCCGAGGCCTTTCTCACCGCCTACCGGAACCTCTTTGATTTGGGCCGGCTTCGGGCGGGGGAGACGGTCCTGATCCACGCCGGGGCCAGCGGGGTAGGGACCGCGGCCATCCAGCTCGCCCGTCGCGCGGGGGCCCGGGTCTTCGTCACCGCCCGCACGCCCGAGAAGCTGGCAGGGTGCCGCCAGCTGGGGGCGGAGCTGGCCTTCGACGGGCGGGAACCGGGGCTCGTCCAGCGGGTCCTGGAGGCGACGGGCGGCCGGGGGGTGGATGTGATCCTGGAGCTGGTGGGGGCCTCCTTCTGGGAGGAGGACCTGGCCATGCTCGCTCCCGGGGGTCGGCTCCTCCTGGTGGGACTGATGGGTGGGAGCCGGGCCTCCCTCGACCTCCAGCGTGTGCTCCAAGGGAACCTGCAGATCATCGGCTCCACCCTCCGCTCCCAAAGTCCGGCCCTCAAGGCTGACCTCTCCCGCCGGTTCTGGGCCGACTGCCAGGAGGCCTTCCAGCGGGGGGAGCTACGGGCGGTGGTCGACTCGAGCTTCCCCCTGGAGCGGGTGGCCGACGCGCACCGGTATATGGAGGCCAACAAGAACTTTGGCAAGGTGGTGCTCCGGGTCCCCTGATCCCCTCCCCTCCGGCCCGGGGGAACCTGCCTCGTCAAGCGCCTCCAACCCTTCAGGAGCTGGAAAGCTTCTTCCCACCATGTCTACCGCCATCCCCCCTTGATGGATCATAATGGTCGCGTCACACCCTCAACCCTCCGCCTGCCAGGCCGGTCCGGCCTTCCCCGTCGAGCAGGCAGGGCGGTACCACGGATCAACACCTCCCTGGCCGCATCCACTGAAACCAATTGGTTTTCATGGAATGAAGCAGGAAGACCGGGCCCGACCGGGAACCTACTGGAAATCATAATCCTGCGCAGACGCTGAGGAGGATGATTCCATGACGCGCCGTGTGGAGGCGGCCCGCCGGGGGCTGGTCCTGAGGCCGTCGATTTGGGGGCAAGCTCGGGTGCTGGCAGCCACCCTGGTGCTGTTGGCGGCCGCGGTTCTCTTCGCTGGCCCGGGCGGGGCCGAGGAGGAGGTCCTGCGGGTGGGGGTGACGCCGGGCCCTCACGAAGAGGTGATGGAGGTGGTCCGGGACCTGCTCCGGGAGCAAGGGGTTCGGGTGGAGATCGTCACCTTCGCCGACTACGTCACCCCCAACCTGGTGCTGGCCCAGGGCGAGATCGACGCGAACAGCTTCCAGCATGAGCCCTACTTGACCCGCTTCGCGGCGGACCGGGGCTTGGACCTGGCCGTCCTGGCGCCCACCCTCAACTTCCCCATGGGTCTCTACTCCCGGTGGTACCGGTCGCTGGACGAGGTTCCCCCGGGGGCGACCGTCGCCATCCCCAATGACCCCACCAACGGAGGGCGGGCTCTCCTGCTCCTGGCCGATGCGGGGCTGATCGAGCTCGCCCCGGGGGTGGACCTGGAGGCGACCCCCTTGGATGTGACGGCCAACCCCCGCCGGCTCCGGATTGTGGAGCTGGATGCGGCCCAGCTGCCTCGTTCCCTTGAGGATGTGGCCCTGGCCGCCATCAACACCAACTACGCCATCGAGGCAGGGCTCAACCCGGTGCGGGACGCCCTCTACCTGGAAGGGCTCCAATCCCGGTTCATCAACGTGATCGCGGTCCGGAGCGAAGACCTGCATCGCCCCGTCTTCCAGAAGCTGGTGGAGGCGTACCATTCGGAACAAGTTCGCCAGTTTGTGGAGGAGCGATTTGAAGGGGCGGTCATCCCGGGATGGGAGTAACCGCCGGGCCTCTGGCCCCCGGCCGCCCGGTCCCATCAGGGGTGGCTGTCCGGCCCAGCGGGTATCTTACAGGGTGTGCATCCCCCCGGAAGGCCGTGTTGGTTCGGCCTTCCATTTTGTGCTAAACTCAAAACGAGCAGGTGCGGGCAGGAGGCTGGCCATCACCTGCGACGATCGAGAGGGCTAGGGGGTAGAGGCCATGAAGATGGAAATTGTTCATGAGCAGTTGAAGCGCTGGGGCGAGCTGGTCATCCGGACCGAGGGCGGCCAGACCTTTGAGCTCCACCTGGGCGACACCACCTTTGACTACGAGAAGCGGGTCTTCAGCTTCCGGGCCAGCGGCGCCGAGTTCGTCATCGACGGCGACTGCGTCGAGTCCATCGAGATGCACTTCAGCGGCGTGGAGGACTGAGCCCGGCCGACCAGCTTCCTCAAAGGCGGCGCAGGGGCACGCCCTCGAGCGTGCCCCTGTCGGTGCCGGCCCCAAACTCCCCTTCCGCGGGGGCCTTGACGGTGCTGGTCTCCGCTTCCGGGGGAACCGGCAGCCTGTCGATGGCCGCCTGCATCTTGGCCACCAGACCCAACTGATCGATCACCGACAGATTGCTTAGGATCACCAGGGTATAGCCCTTTTCCGCATGGTGGACGGCGACGGCCGAGTAGCCGGCGATGGTGCCCGTGTGGCCCACCAACGGCTGGCCCGCCACCACCAGCTGCCGGAGCCCCAGGCCGTACCCCTGCTGTGCGGGCACATCCTCATCGGGAGCGGCCACGAAGGCTTGCATGGCCGCCACCGCCCTTAGGGGCAGCAGCTGGCCCGTCATGAGGGCGTGGAGGAACCGGGCCACATCGTGGGAGGTGGCCAGAACGGCCCCCGCCGCGTGGGCGCCCGTCTCCATCGCAATGCGGAAGCGGGCCATGTTCCGGCGGCCCAGCCGGAAGAGGCTCTGATCGTACCCCGTGGCCACCGGCAGCCGGTCCGGATAGGTCAGGGCGAAGGTGGCCTTCAGGCCCAGCCGGCCCGCCAGTTCCTGGACCAGCTGGCCGTAAGGCTGGCCCGTCACCGCCTCCAGGATGAGGCCCAGAAGCAGGTAGTTGGTGTTGGAGTACTCGTGCCGGGAGCCCGGAGGGAACTTGAGCGGCCGGTTCCGGATCACCGCGAGGAGTTCCGGCGGCTCCCAACGCTTCCAGGGCTGGCCGAACCAGCGGAAGAGGAAGAGGCCGTCCTCGGTATAGCTGGGCAGGCCGCTGGTGTGGTTGAGGAGCATCCGGACCGTCACCGCTTCGGCCTGGGGGAGGTCGATCCAGCGGGTGACGGGGTCGTCCAGGCCGAGGAGGCCCTGGACCGCCAGGTCCATGACCAGTGCGGCGGTGTAGATTTTGGTGACGCTCCCGACGTGGAGGAGATGGGCGGGGGTCATGGGTTGCCCGCTTTCATGATGGGCCCGCCCGGCCACCCCGGCCCACATCCGGCCGTCGGGGAGGATGAGGGTGGCCTGGAGCCCGACCCCCTCCAGCTCGGCGCTGGAGGCGTCCAGCACCTGCTGGAGGCCTTCACTGCCGGGGAAGCCGACCGCCGGTTCCAGGGACGGCTGGACCGTTGCCGGCCCTTTGGCCGGCACAAAGAAGAGGTAGCCAGTGTAGCCGAAGAAGGCCAGAGCGGCCAGCGCGACCAGCCCCAACAGGGCGCGCGCCGCCTGGGCCACGCCACGAGCAGCCACGTCGCGGCAACTCCTTTCGTGGAGCAGCCTCGTCCCAGGAGGACGAATACCTCGCGGTCAGGCTGGGAACGTCCCGCAAGCGCCTTCGGCCTCCTGGACCCTGGGCCATTCTGGGCAAACATACCACATGTTCGGAGTGGTTGTCATCTGGGAGCGAAACGGTGATCACCGGCCGCGAGGGTGGTCCGGGAGCGCGAGGGTGGTCCGGAAGGGGCCGGGAGGCTTGCGCCCCTGCCGCCGGTGGGCGAGAATCAGGCCAAACGAGACGAGGAGGGAGCGCGGTGCGCCGGCCAAGTTCCGGGCGGTCTCCCTGGGCGCCGCCCCACCACCGGGCGGTGGTGATCCACCCCCCCACCGGGCCCATCGATGGAAGGGTGACCGTCCCCGGTTCGAAGAGCCTCACCAACCGGGCCCTCCTCTTGGCGGCAGTGGCCGAGGGGAGGTCTCGCCTGGAAGGCGTGCTCCGGGCCGATGACACCTACTGGTGCGTGGATGGCCTGCGGCGGTTGGGGGTCTCGATCACGGTCGAGGGGGATGGGGTGACGGTCGACGGGTGCGGCGGGCGGTGGCCGGTCCAAGAGGCGGAGCTCTTCGCCGGTTCCGCGGGCACGGTGGCCCGCTTCCTGCCGGGGCTGCTGGCCGCCGGGCCGGAGGGCTGCTGGCGGCTGGACGGCACCGATCAGCTCCGCTCCCGGCCCCTCGCTCCGCTGGTGGAGGGGTTGCAGCAGCTGGGCGGGCGGGTCGCGGCAGGCCCGGGGGGCGGACTGCCCCTGGAGATCCGAGGCGGCGGGCTTCGGGGCGGGCGGGTCCGGATCCCGGGGAGCACCTCCAGCCAGTTCCTTTCCGGCCTGCTGCTGGCCGCGCCCTTGGCCCGGGAGCCGGTGATCCTGGAACTGGCCGACCACCTGGTCCAGCCGGCGTACGTGGCCATGACGGTGGAGCTGATGCGCTCCTTCGGCGCCCGGGTCGAGCAGGCGCCGGACCTGAGCTGGTTCCGGGTGGAGCCGGGGCCCTACCGGGCGGTGGACCACGTCCTGGAGGCGGACGCCTCCACCGCCGGCTACTTTCTGGCCCTGGCTGCGGCGGTTGGGGGCCGGGTGCGGGTGGCCAACGTGGGGACCGCCTCCCTCCAGCCCGACGCCCGGCTGGTGGATGTCCTGGAGCGGATGGGCGCCCGGGTGACCCGGGGCCCCGGCTTCCTCCAGGTAGAGGGAACGGGTCGCCTCCGGGGCGGGTTTACCGTGGACATGCGGCCCATGAGTGACCAGGCCCTGACCGTGGGGGTGCTGGCGGCCTTGGCCGATGGGCCCGTTACCGTCACGGGGGTGGGGCACATTCGGCGGCACGAGTCGGATCGGATCGCCGTCCTCCGGGCCAATTTGGGGAACCTGGGGATCCGGGTGGATGAGCACCCGGACGGGTTCACCGTCCACCCCGGCGCCCTGAAGCCGGGAACCGTCGATCCCCAAGACGATCACCGGGTGGCCATGGCCTTCGCCCTGCTGGGCAGCCGCCTCCCGGGCCTTCGGATTTTGGATCCCGCTTGCGTGGCCAAGACCTGCCCCGCCTACTTTGAGATCCTGGCCGGCCTGGGGGTGCCCGTCGCCTTCGCGTGAGGCGGCCGGGGCGTCCCCGGCGGGCCTCCTTCTCCCTGGGGGAGGAAGCCTGCCGCACCTCGGGAGGGCCCTGTCGGAGAGGACCGCCTCCTGACCTGGGGAAGACTCCCGCTGTCGGCGGGGAGGCGTGAGGATCAGCGACGTTCCAGGAGGAAAGCGATGCCGTATCAGGTAATCGAAGGCATTCCAGTCTTCGGTGAGCCGGAGGCTCAAGCCTTGGCCCAGGCCAAGATGTGCGCTCGGACGGGTAACGTCGTGGGTGTGGCCCTGATGGCCGACCACCACAAGGGGTACAGCCAGCCCATCGGAGGCGTGGTGGTCTACGAGCCCGATCAGGTAAGCCCCTCGGGGGTCGGGTTCGACATCGCTTGCGGCAACAAGGCGGTCCGCACCCGCCTCACCTACCCGGAGATCGCCGGGGACCTGCCGCGGCTGATGGATCGGATCTGGCAGGAGATCTCCTTCGGCATCGGGCGGAAGAATCCCAAGCCTGTGGACCATCCCGTGCTGGACCACCCCCTTTGGCGGGAGGAGAAGTACCTCCGTCCCCTCCACAAGATGGCGGTGGAGCAGCTGGGGACTGTGGGCGGAGGCAACCATTATGTCGATCTTTTCGTGGAGCGGGTCACCCAGCGGATCTGGGTGGGGGTCCACTTTGGCAGCCGGGGGCCGGGCTTCCGGATCGCCTCGGGCGTGCTCAACCTGATGCACGGCCGCCCCTTCGATCATCCCCGGGCGGGCGAGCACATGGACGCGCCCCCGGCCATCCTGGATCTGAGGAGCGAGCTGGGCCAGTTCTACTGGGAGGCCATGCACTTGGCCGGCCAGTTCGCCTATGCCGGCCGGGATTACGTCGTGGACCAGGTCCTCCGCATCCTGGGAACGGAAGCGGACCTGGAGGTGCACAACCACCACAACTTCGCCTGGCGGGAGGAAGTAGACGGCCAGGAGGTGATCGTGGTCCGCAAAGGGGCCACCCCCAACCGGCCGGGCCAGCTCTCCTTCGTCGGCGGGAGCATGGGTGACATCTCCGTCATCTTGCGGGGTGTGGATTCGGAGGAGGCCCGGGCCTCGTTCTACTCCACCGTCCACGGCGCCGGGCGGGTCCTCTCCCGCACCCAGGCTGCCGGCAAGTGGCGCCGGAAGGGCGGGCGGCGGGTGCGGGTGGGCGGGATCATCGACATGGATGCGGTCCGCCGGGATCTGGCCCGCCGGGGCATTGAGCTCCGGGGCGGCGGCGCCGACGAGGCGCCCGCGGTGTACCGCCGCCTCCGGCCCGTCCTGGAAGCCCACTCGGGCAGCATCGAGATCCTGCACGTGCTGGAGCCCATCGGCGTGGCCATGGCCGCGCCCGATGAGTACGACCCCTATAAGGATTAGGCCCGGAGCTAGGCCCGGGGCCAAACTGTCAGAACGTTTCCAGTCAAAAAAGGGTTCTCCCCTCCAAAACGGCTTGATATCGGGCCAAACGGGGCTGAAGGCCTCCCTCGGCGAGACCGATAACTTACCGCGGATGCTCAAGTCCTTGCCAAAGAAGCAGCAACGGGTCTGGATCGAGGGATGGGAGGCGATGTCGACGTGAGGCCCGATGGGACTGGCCAGGAGCATGGGTTGAGACGGCGGGGCTTCCGAAGCCTGGCCTTGGAGCTGGCCATGGCCATGTCGTTGATGGCTCTGGTGGCCAGCGTGGCGAGCGGGGTCCTCGGTTACCGGTTCGCCTCCAGGGAGCTGATCGACCAGATTGAGCGGTCCATGGTGGCCGAAATCGCCCTCCATGCCGAGGCGATGGCCACCGAACGGGAGGACGGACTCGCCCGGGTGGCCAGCCTGACCAACTCCTTCACCAGGCGCCTGGGGTTCCTGGTGTCGGACATCATGACCTACGTGGGGATTCTCTACACCGAGGTCACCGAGGGCGACGATTTCCTTGAAGTCCGCCTGGCCGGTCCCGATGGGCGCAGCCAAGGCATCAACCGGGCGGGTAATTTCCTCGATTACGACCAGTCCGGGAACCCGGTCTTCCAAGCGGCGCTTGCCGGGCAGATGGTGGTCGGGCGCTTCGAGCCTTACACCCTGCCCGACGGGCAGGAGACGACCGCCCTTGAGATCGCCGGCCCGGTCCGGGACAGCAGCGGCGAGGTGGTTGGGGTGCTCTCCGCGCTCCTCCCCGCCCAGCGGTTCCAGGAGCGGGTGGAGAAGTTCAGCCTCGCCACCGAGGGCAGGAGCCTGCTGGTCCACCGGGATGGCACCATCCTGCTGGCCGCGGGTGAAGGGGTCGTCGCCGCCCCCCTGTGGGACGACGCAACCCCCCAGGCGACCCGCCGCCAGTACCAGGAGCTCCTCCAGGCGACGGACACCACCAGCGCCGCCATGGAGCTGGGCGGCGACCGGCACGTGGTGGCCGTGGCCCCCGTTGCCGGCACCGACTGGCTCCTCTTGGTCCAGGTGCCTGAGCGGGTGGTGGTGGAGCCCCTCGGCGTCCTGCAGCGGGGTGTGGTGGTGAGCAGCCTGGCGGTCCTGCTGGTGTCGGCGGCCATCGCCTTCGTCATCGGCCGGGTCCAGGCGCGAGGCGTGGTGGAAGTGACCCGGGCCATGCAGCACTT